>CAZUVY010000050.1:0-18634 GCA_964623905.1 uncultured Faecalimonas sp. | reverse complement strand
ATTATATAATCTTTTTGCTTTTAAGATGATTATTTATGATATGGTTCTCCACTTATAATCCTGTAGCTTCTATAAATCTGCTCCAGCAATATCACCCTCATCAATTGATGCGGAAACGTCATTTTCGAAAAACTAAGTGCATAATTTGATTTCTTAAGCACTTCTTCTCCCAATCCAATGGAACCACCGATGATAAAAATGATATGACTTGTTCCCTGAACTCCTAATTTGTCGATTTTATCCGCTAATTCTTCGGAAGTAAGCTGCTTTCCCTGAATTTCAAGCGTAATTACATATGCATCCTCTTTTACATATTTCAAAATACGCTCTGCTTCTTTTGCACGAATTGTATTTTCTACCGTCTCGCTGGCATTGTCTGGAGTCTTTTCATCTGCCACTTCAACGATTTCTAATTTACAATATTTACTGAGACGCTTGCTGTATTCAGCAATTGCATCTTTCAAATACTTTTCTTTAATTTTTCCAACTGTGATTAATGTAATTTTCATTTCTAAGTTCCTATCCTATGTAAAAATCCAAAATTAACATGGTTATAAAACCAAATAGCAATGAATATGTCGCCATTCTTTCATATCCATGGCTGTGCGTTTCTGGAATCATCTCATCACTTACAACATAAATCATAGTTCCCCCTGCAAATGCTAATGCAAAAGGAAGAATCGCTGTTGCGATTGATACTGCAAAGAAACCTATCATAGTTCCGATGACTTCGATCAAACCAGTAAAACTTGCAATCAATAAAACTCTTCTTTTTTTCAGGCCTGCCATGATAAGCGGTGAAACAATGATCATACCTTCTGGAATGTTTTGAAGAGCGATACCAAGAGCAACCGTAATCGCGTTACTTATGTTTTCACTTCCAAAGCCTACTCCCGCTGCAATTCCTTCTGGTAAATTATGGATTGCGATCGCCATAACAAAAAGCATGACTTTGTTCAAATGATTCTGACTCTCCGCATGTGTTTCTTGGTCCACACCTGTAATATGGTGCAAATGAGGTGTGATTTTATCCGCAAAATTCAAAAAAAGCGCTCCTGTAAGAATACCGATCGCTGTCACCCATATATTGCCTTCCTCCAAAGAGGGAACAATCAATCCTAAAATAGCAGCCGAAAGCATAATACCTGCCGCAAATCCTAATATTGCATCATTAAATTTATGTGGAACCTTTTGAAATGCAAATCCCAGTAAAACTCCGATGATGGTTGAACCGCCAACTCCCAATGCTGTAATTAATGCTAGTTGCATAATAAGACCTCCTTGTCGCAAAAATCTCGTTGTCTTATTATATCAGAATTTAGCCTATTTGACATAACAAAAAAAGAACTTCCACTTTTCAGTGAAAGTCCTTCTTAATTTTATTCTTTATTATTTATTGCTTAAATATTCGTGAATACCTTTTGCACCTGCTTTACCAGCACCCATAGCAAGGATTACTGTTGCAGCACCTGTTACAGCATCACCACCGGCATAAACGCCTTCTTTTGTTGTCTTTCCTGTTTCTTCGTCAGCAACGATACATTTCCATCTGTTTACTTCCAATCCTTCTGTTGTAGAAGAAATAAGTGGGTTTGGAGATGTACCAAGTGACATGATAACTGTATCTAATTCCATTTCGAATTCAGAACCTGGAATCACTACTGGACGTCTTCTTCCTGAAGCATCTGGTTCGCCAAGTTCCATCTTCACGCATCTCATACCTTTTACATATCCGTTATCATCTACAACGATTTCTGTTGGATTTGTTAATAAGTCGAAGATAATTCCTTCTTCTTTTGCGTGATGAACTTCTTCTACTCTGGCTGGAAGTTCTTCTTCACTACGTCTGTATACGATATGTACTTCAGCTCCAAGACGAAGTGCTGTTCTTGCAGCATCCATAGCTACGTTACCACCACCAACAACAGCTACTTTCTTACCAGCTGCGATTGGTGTGTCATAAGAATCATCAAATGCTTTCATAAGATTTGATCTTGTTAAATATTCATTTGCTGAGAATACGCCGTTCGCATTTTCTCCAGGGATTCCCATAAATTTAGGAAGACCAGCACCTGAACCGATAAATACTGCTTCAAATCCTTCATCTTCGATCAATTGATCGATTGTTGTTGATTTACCGATAACAACGTTTGTTTCAAAAGTAACACCAAGTTCTTTTACTTTTTCGATTTCTTTTGCAACTACTTTTTGCTTTGGTAAACGGAATTCAGGGATACCATAAACTAATACACCACCAAGTTCATGAAGTGCTTCAAATACAGTTACTTCGTATCCTAATTTTGCTAAATCACCAGCACATGTAAGACCTGCAGGGCCTGAACCGATTACTGCGACTTTATGTCCATTTGTAGTTTCTGCTTTTTCTGGTTTGATATCGTTTGCAAGAGCATAATCAGCTACGAATCTTTCTAACTTACCGATAGAAACTGCTTCACCCTTCAAACCACGGATACATCTACCTTCACATTGGTTTTCTTGTGGACATACACGACCACAGATAGCTGGAAGTGCAGATGATTTACCGATTACTTTATATGCTTCTTCGATATTTCCTTGTTTGATTTCTTTGATGAATCCTGGAATATTGATAGAAACTGGACATCCTTCGATGCATTTTGCATTCTTACATCCAATACATCTTTGAGCTTCTTCCATAGCTTCTTCTTTGTTATATCCAAGACATACTTCTTCAAAGTTTGTTGCACGAACTTTTGGTTCTTGTTCTCTTACAGGTACTTTCTTTAATACGTCAGCCATTATTCGTCACCTCCACAGTGTCCACATCCGCCGTGATGTGTATCGCCTTCTTGTAATTTCAGCATTGCACGACCTTCTGCTGTTTTGTACATTTGCTGTCTCTTCATAGCCTGATCGAAATCAACTAAATGTCCATCGAATTCCGGTCCGTCTACACATGCAAATTTGATTTCATTTCCAACTTGAAGACGGCATGCACCACACATACCTGTTCCATCAACCATGATTGGGTTCATACTTACGATTGTTGGAATTTCCAATTTCTTTGTAAGTAAGCAAACAAATTTCATCATGATCATTGGTCCGATTGCAACACATACATCATATTTATTGCCTTCTTCTACTAATTTTTCAATCTTAGTAGTAACCATACCAGCATGACCATAAGAACCGTCATCTGTACATGGATAGTAGTTGCCAGCTACTGCTGCCATTTCTTTTTCAAGAATTAACATATCTTTTGTCTTTGAACCAATGATAACGTCAACGTCAACACCGTGTTCATGTAACCATTTTACTTGTGGGTATACTGGAGCTGCACCAACACCACCACCAACGAATAACATCTTTTTACCTTTTAAGCTTTCGATGTCTTCTTTTACAAATTCAGATGCACATCCGAGTGGACCTGTAAAGTCTCTGAAATAATCTCCAGCTTTTAAATGAGACATCTTTTCTGTAGATGCTCCGATTGTCTGGAACACGATTGTAATTGTTCCTGCTTCTCTATCATAATCACAAATTGTAAGTGGAATTCTTTCGCCTTTTTCATCCATCTTAACAATAACAAATTGTCCTGGTTCACAATGTTTTGCCACACGTGGCGCTTCTACGTCCATGAGGTAAATCTTATCAGCCAGTTTTTCAGCCTTAACTATCTTATACATGATATTCCTCCTAAATTTTTCTACAGTTCACTATAATAAAGCATTGAAGTTTAAATATCAAGCATTTTTGTTCAAAAAGATGTACAATGCCGTCATTTTCAAATCTTTTCGAATAAGAAAGCGGATGCTCTTGCACCCGCTTTATGTATTATTTTAGAAATCAACTTCTGATCCGTAGTAGATACATGTGAATAATTTTTCCATTGTAGCTGGATCGATTGCTCTTGGGTTTGTTCCTGTACAAGCATCGCCAACTGCGTTTTCTGAAATTGTAGCGATCTTTTCTTTGAATTCATCTTCATCGATACCGAATTCTTTTAATGTAGCTGGAATTCCAAGGAATACGTTCATGTCATCAATCTTCTTGCATAATCTGTTGATCAATGCTTTTTCTGAAACACCTTCAAGTCCTGTTCTGCGTGCGATTTCTGCATAACGTTTTGCAGCAACTGGATCTTTTGCATTGTATTTGATTACGTATGGCAAGTACATCGCATTTGCTAAACCATGTGTAATATGACCTGTACTAAATGCAGCACCTGTCTTGTGTGCCATAGAGTGAACGATACCTAATAATGCATTTGAGAATGCCATACCAGCTAAACATTGTGCATCATGCATTTCTGCTCTTGCATCCATGTTTCCTTTGTATGAAGCTGGAAGATAATCAAATACCATTTCGATTGCCTGAATTGCAAGTGGATCTGTGTATACACAATTTGCTGTAGAAACATATGCTTCAATTGCATGTGTAAGTGCATCCATACCTGTGTATGCAACCTGATGTACTGGAAGTTTTTCTACTAATTCTGAATCAACGATTGCCACATCTGGAGTAATGTTGAAGTCAGCTAATGGGTATTTAATACCTTTTGCATAATCTGTGATAACAGAGAAAGCTGTTACTTCTGTAGCTGTTCCTGATGTTGATGGAATCGCTGCAAATTTTGCTTTTTGTCTTAATTCTGGGAAATTGAATGGAATACATAACTCTTCAAATGTAACTTCTGGGTATTCATAAAATGCCCACATAGCTTTTGCAGCATCAATTGGAGATCCTCCACCCATAGCTACGATCCAGTCTGGTTCGAAAGCACGCATTGCTTCTGCACCTTTCATAACTGTTTCAACAGATGGGTCTGGTTCTACACCTTCAAATAATTCTACTTCCATTCCTGCTTCTTTTAAATAGTTCACTGCTTTATCAAGAAAACCTTGACGCTTCATTGAGCCGCCGCCCACTACAAGAATCGCCTTTTTGCCTTTTAAATTCTTTAATTCTGAAAGGCTTCCTTTTCCGTGGTAAATGTCTCTTGGTAATGTAAATCTTGCCATAATCCGTCTCTCCTTTTTGTGAAATATTTATCAAATCATCTTTTGATATTATATCTCTATTACTAGTAAATTACAACAGATTTAACAATATTTTTACCATTTTTTCTATTTTCTTATCGTTTTTACACAATTATCCATAAGCATTGCGATTGTCATTGGACCTACGCCACCTGGTACTGGAGTAATTGCACTTACTTTGTCAACTACATCCTCAAAGTCAACATCACCGCAAAGTTTATTGTTTTCATTTCTATGAATTCCAACGTCGATTACAACTGCTCCTTCTTTTACATATTCAGAAGTAATAAACTTTGATTTTCCAAGTGCAGCGATCAGGATATCTGCTCGTTTTGTCACTTCTTTTAAATCCTTTGTTCTGGAATGTGTAATCGTAACTGTTCCATTTTCACGAAGAAGCAGCATCGCCATAGGTTTTCCAACAATATTGCTTCTTCCTACAATCACACATTCTTTTCCTTCAATTTCTATATCAGAACGCTTTAATAACTGAATGATCCCTGCTGGTGTGCATGGTAAAAATCCATTTGTCCCGATACACATTTTTCCAACAGTCTCCGGATGAAAACCATCTACATCTTTTTCTGGTGAAATTGCCTGGATCACAGCATTTTCATCGATATGCTTTGGCAATGGCAACTGTACTAAAATACCATTTACCTTAGGATTCTGATTCAGTTCCTGAATGATATTCAGCAATTCCTCTTGTGTAATTGTCTCCTCTACTTCATAAGAAAGCGATTCAATTCCAATATAAGCACAAGCCTTTTTCTTATTGTTTACATAAACAGAAGAAGCCGGATCTTTTCCTACTTGAATCACAGCCAGGCAAGGAACAATCCCTTGTTCCTTCATTCCTGCCACTTCTTCTCGTAATTCATCTTTGATCTGTGTTGAAATTAATTTCCCGTCGATTAATCTAGCCATACTTTCTCTCCTATAGACATTCTTCAATATATTGTTCAAATTGTTCCATTGACATCAGAACTTTTCTAGGTTTTGTCCCTTCTTCTTCACCAACAACCCCTGCCTCTGCAAGCTGATCCATGATCCTTGCTGCACGGTTAAACCCAATCTTAAATACTCTTTGTAACATACCGATGGATGCTTTATCTTTTTCGATGACAAATTTTCCGGCATCCACAAAATATACATCTCGCTCATCTACCGCACCTGACATTCCAGAACCATTGTGTGTCACATTGCTGCTATTCACATGATTTGCAACTTCTTCATTATATGTAACACCTTCTCCGTTGCTGATCAAGAATTCAACTACTGACTGCACTTCCTTGTCTGAGACAAAGGAGCCTTGTACACGTGCAGGTTTTGGATAACCAGTCGGATAGAATAACATATCTCCTTTTCCGAGTAGTTTTTCTGCTCCGTTCATATCCAGGATTGTTCTTGAGTCCACACCAGAAGATACGGCAAAAGCAATTCGAGACGGCATATTTGCCTTGATCAGACCCGTGATAACATTAACAGATGGTCGCTGTGTTGCAAGTACCAGATGGATTCCCGCTGCTCTCGCAAGCTGCGCAAGACGACAGATTGCCTCTTCTACTTCACCCGGCGCAACCATCATAAGGTCGGCAAGCTCGTCTACAATAATCACGATCTGAGGCATCTTCTGTGGTTTGTTTTCATCTTCGATGTCTGTAATCGTATCTACTTTTGCATTATAGCTTACAAGATCACGCACATTGTACTCTGCAAACATTTGATAACGTTTTGTCATCTCTGTAACCGCCCAGTTCAGTGCACCGGCAGCTTTCTTTGGATCTGTTACAACCGGAATCAGCAAATGTGGAATTCCATTATAGACAGAAAGCTCTACTACTTTGGGATCAACCATGATCAATTTTACTTCTTCTGGCGTTGCTTTATACAAAATACTCATGATCAATGTATTGATACAAACTGATTTACCAGAACCTGTTGCACCTGCGATCAATACGTGAGGCATCTTTGCAATATCCGCAACCACAACCTGTCCTGCAATATCTCTTCCTGCTGCAAATGCAATCTTGGATGGATGCTTTTTAAATTCCTCTGATTCTAACAGATCACGAAGCATGACCGCCGCATTTTCTTTATTTGGAACTTCAATTCCAACTGCAGCTTTTCCCGGGATCGGTGCTTCGATACGGATATCAGGCGCTGCCAAATTCAATTTGATATCATCTGCAAGTCCAACAATCTTACTTACTTTTACACCCATTTCTGGCTGCAATTCGTATCTTGTTACCGTTGGACCACAGCTTACATTGGTAACTGTTACATTTACATTAAAATTCTGAAGCGTCTGTTCCAGTTTAGCTGCTGTCTGGCGCAGATGTTCATCTGAATCTCCGCCTGTATTTTTTCCTTTTTTCAAAAGAGCCAATGGTGGAAACTGATAAACCTTCTTTGGTTTTTCTTCCTCTTTCTGAATCTCTTTTTCAACATCCTTTGTTTCTTTCTCGACCTGTTTGCGGCTTTCCTTTGTCTTTTGCTTTGAAGCGATCTTGGTAGTCTCTTCCTCTATCTCTTCTTCTGGAAGTGGCTGTGCTCTTTTGATCACAAGCTGACCGGATAATTCTTCTTTTGTTGTCAGCACTTCTTCTGGTTTTAATGGTTCCTCTTCGCATGGAACAGGTGTGATCTCACGCATTTCCGGCGTCTTCTTTTCTTCAATTGCCTTTTTTTCTAAAGTAGTATCAAATGTAACTCCTGAAACTACTCTGTCTCTTCTTCGCTGTCCTGCCTTCTCTGTTGTGTCATTTGCTTCGAGAAGTCTTTGTTCACGAATCATCTCTCTCTTTTCCCGGCGTCTTCTTGCGTCTTCTTTGGCAGTATTATATGCCTTTTCACTGCCTTTTTTCACTCCGCCGAAAAATGATTTTTCTGTGATCACAATAAAACAGATAATGGATACAATGATCGCCAGTAAATAAGTCCCGATCGTTCCAATTGCAGGACAAAGGAGACTTACTACAATTCCTCCCAGCATCCCGCCGCCATCTTTATGTATGCAGGAACGTTTATAATACTCAAAAATGTTAGTTCCTGATTTGAATTCATTCATCACCAGTTCAAACAGCGTACAAAACATAATGCTGACCGTAACCGATGCAATCGCCTTTATGTATGCAAGGGTGTTGCCTTTATTTGTGATTATAAAAGTAACACCAATAAAAATGATAATTGGTAAAATGTATGCCAATAATCCGAACAGTCCAAACATCAAGTCTGAAACTGCTCCTCCTAAAAATCCGCCCACACCAAAATGGCTGATCATAAGCAGTGCGCAGACTGCCAATGTCAAAAGAATTGTAATCTCATCCTTTAATGAGGTAGCATTGTCTATCTTATTGGAATTTGATTGTTTCTTCTGCTTCGACTGATTTCTAGTTTTCTGTCCCGTTGATTTTTTATTTGAAGCCATGAAACTCCCCCTTATTTTTACATACTGTTATAAGTATATCATTTTAAAAATCTCATGTCATCACCAAATTTCTTCTCATCGATCATCTGATACAGCTTTTGGAGAGCTTCTTTCATTCCTCCTACTTCATTTATCAGCCCTTCTCTGACAGCGCCTTCTCCATCCAGGAGTGTTCCAACATCTTTCACCAGCTCCGATGGATTCAGCATCAGCTCCTCTACTCTTTCTTTGGAAATATTAGAATGATTCGAAAGAAATGTTGTAATTCGATCCTGTGTACGCACCATATTTTTATAATTTTGATATACACCAATAAACATACCGCTGGAACGAACCGGATGAACCACCATTGTTGCGGAAGGCACAATAAAAGAATAATCGGATGCAACTGCAAGCGGACCACCGATTGAATGGCTTCCACCAAGTACCAGAGAGACCGTTGGCTTACTCAAAGATGCTATCATCTCTGCAATCGCAAGACCTGCCTCCACATCACCGCCCAACGTATTGATCAAAAACAGAACTCCTTCGATTTCGTCACTGCATTCAATTTCGGCCAGTTTTGGAAGCAAATGTTCATACTTTGTCGTTTTGGTATTAGACGAAGCCATTTCATGTCCCTCGATTTCGCCTATGATCGTAAAAAGTTCGATTCGGTGTCTCCCATTTTGATCTTCCACCGCTACAGTTCCAGTTTCTCTTATTTCATCGTTTACCTGATCTCTATTTTCTTTTTCGTTATCCATCAAACACACCCCTTTGTTTTTCAAATAGTATGTCTTAAAAAAGAAAATATATGTAATAAGTTCTGTCATGCAAATTAAAAAAGGATATGGAATCGTGTTCCATATCCTCTGATTTCATATATTATACAGCAGCTAAAGCCTGTTCTAAGTCAGCAATAATGTCTTCAGCATTTTCAATACCTACGCTGAAACGGATTAAATCTGGCTGTACTCCTGCTTCTATTAATTCTTGTTCATTCATCTGGCGATGTGTATGGCTTGCTGGATGAAGTACACAGCTTCTTGCATCTGCAACGTGAGTTACGATCGCGATCATCTTAAGGCTGTCCATTACTTTCACACAAGCGTCTCTTCCACCTTTTACACCGAAAGTGATAACTCCGCATGTACCATTTGGCATATATTTCTGTGCGAGATCATAGTATTTGTCGCCTTCCAACATTGAACAATTTACCCATGCAACTTTGTCATGATTTTTTAAATATTCTGCTGCTTTTTTTGCATTTTCACAGTGTCTTGCCATTCTAAGATGTAATGTTTCAAGACCAATATTTAATAAAAATGCATTCTGTGGAGACTGGATAGAACCTAAATCTCTCATCATCTGAGCAGTTGCCTTTGTAATAAATGCGCCTTTTCCAAATCTTTCTGTATATACAAGTCCGTGATATGTTTCATCTGGTGTAGTAAGCCCTGGGAACTTGTCTGCATGTGCATCCCAATCAAAGTTACCGCTATCAACGATACATCCGCCTACTGCTGTTGCATGTCCATCCATGTATTTTGTTGTAGAATGTGTAACAATATCTGCACCCCATTCAAAAGGTCTGCAATTGATTGGTGTTGCAAATGTATTGTCAATAATAAGTGGTACCCCATGTGCATGTGCTGCTTTTGCAAATTTTTCAATATCAAGCACTGTAAGAGCTGGATTTGCGATTGTTTCTCCAACAACACATTTTGTATTTTCCTGGAATGCTGCATTTAATTCTTCTTCTGTACAGTCAGGATCTACAAATGTTGCACTGACTCCCATCTTACGGATTGTATGTGCATATAAATTGTATGTACCTCCATAAACGGCTGAAGAACAGATGATGTGATCACCAGCTTCTGCGATGTTCATTACAGCATAAAAGTTTGCTGCCTGACCAGATGAAGTAAGCATTGCTGCAACTCCGCCTTCCATATCACAGATCTTAGATGCTACTGCATCATTTGTTGGGTTCTGAAGTCTTGTGTAGAAATATCCAGATTTTTCCAGATCAAATAATTGTCCCATTTCATCACTGTTTTCATATTTGAAAGTAGTGCTCTGGTAAATTGGAAGAACTCGTGCTTCCCCGTTCTTTGGTGAGTATCCAGACTGGATACATTTTGTTTCAATCTTATAATTGCTCATAAGTAATCCTCCTATGAATTGTATTTTTCATGAATTTTCAAATATCGAATATCATATGATAATTGATTTTAAACAATTATTACCATATACGCAAGTAAAAATTTAAAAAGGACAGTTCCTTAAAAACTGTCCTCTTTGATTCATCAGATTAGTTATTCCATAATTTTTCAATCTTTGGAGCTGCAAGATACATTTGTGCTGCAACATTTGTTGTAGCTTTGATACCTGAAACTTGTGGTGCTACGTAATAGCAGTAACGTGTACCATTTTCTACCGCTGTATCTACATAAGATGTGTTTCCTCTTACTACTGCAATTCTGATACAGTTGCTTTCACCAAATTTCTTACGATAAATTCTGTATTCGCTTGCTTCAGTTACATCTGTCCAAACAATCTCAATACCATTTGTCACGTTGCTGAGTTCAACTGTTGCATGGATGATTGATTCTGTTTCAGACCAAGCTGAATAATATGTGTTTGAACCAGAAGTATTGAATGCACGTACTTTTACATAGTAACGTTCACCTTTCTTCAGTCCGCCGATCACTTCTTGAAGTTTCTGAGCAGATGGAACTTCAATTGTCTTAGCTTCGCTAAATGAGCTGTTTGTGCTGTAACAGATTTGGTAACCAGATGCCATTTCGTTTGCTGTCCAGATTACTTTCATCTTACCTGTTCCTCTTTCAGCTAATTTTGCAACGATAGCTGCTGTTAATTCTTTTCTGTTTGTCTTGAAGTGGAAGTATGGTCTCTCTTCAATTACTGTAATTTCAGCTGGATATTCATGTTTTTCTAATGTAGCATAAATGGCTGGTTTCACTTCATCTAAAGTTTTTCCTTCGTCTAATACTACAAATAAATATGGTACAAAATATCCTTCATGATCCTGATCTGGTACTAAACAGAAGAAACCGTCTTTTACACCTTCTGCTTCTACTACACGGCTTTCCATTCTCATGATGAATAAGTAACCGCCGCCATAGCGTTCTGTATATCCACGTCCAAGAATATGGATGATACCATGTTCTGTAATATATCCAATATCACCTGTATGTAACCATGTCTTTCCGTCTGCATGAGGAATTAATGTTTTTTCTGTCATTTCATCGCCCATGTAACCACTGTAACAAAGCATTTGAGCTGGGCTGTTTACACAAACTTCACCCATTTCTCCATAACCTTTTTCATCTAAAGTTTCTGGATCAAAAATAGAAACAACAGTAGCTGGCATTGGCATACCTACACAGCCATCTTTCAATGGGAACATAGGGTTTGGTAATGTGAAGTTTGAACATCCTTCACTCTGACCGTATCCTGCACTTAATGGTGCCATACAGTTGTGTCTGTGGAAGAATTCTTCTACTTCACGGCTCTTTCTTTCGTTCATAGCTTCGGCACCTGTACCGATGCTCTTTAAGTGTGACATATCATAATCTTCTGGGATTCTGTCACTCTTCATTAAGATTTCACACATCATAGGAATCAAAGCCCAGTAATTTGGTTTTAATTCCATGAAACGAATATCAATATCGTTAATTGGACAGAATGGATCCAGGATTACCTTTTGTCCTACTGACATTGGGAAAATTGTCATTGAAACAGTTGCAGCGATCAAAGCAGGTGTTAAAACTGGAAGCCACCATGTTTCTTGTTCTTCTGCTGGTGGAACAAAAATTGACATCTGGTATGCAACAGCTACAATGTTTGATCCTGAATGGATAACCAATTTTGAGATTCCTGTTGAACCACTTGTGTATGCTCCAAACAATGGTCTGTCTGGATTTGCTGGTGCCAGGTATTCTCCTCTATAATTTCTTCCTAATTCCATGAATTCATCCCATGTAAGATCTCCTTCTGTTGTCTCTGTCTCAGCAGGATAACGAGATTCGATTTCTTTTACGATATAATCTGGGATGCTGTCTCTGTCTGCATAATCATAAGGCGATACTTTGATCATACGTGTCATTGGAGTTGTTGAACGGAATAAATCTTCCTCTTCCTTTGAAATATAATCATGTGCAAATGCTGTAGAAGCTTTTGATTTACGAATTGCAAAGCAAAGTTCTTCTGGTGTATCATCACGGCAAATGAGTGCTGCACCGATCTTTTCTGCTGCTAAAAGCAAAATGTAATGCGCTGGAACAGCCTGTACAAATACTGGGATTCTGTCTCTCTTGTTGAAACCAAGTGCTTTTAATGCTTTTGCTGCTGTTTCAACTTCCTGCCAAAGTTCTGCCCATGTATATACTTTACCATAGTATTCGATTGCTGGTCTGCTCTCGTCTGGATTCTTCATCTTTAAGAAAGATTCCAAAGTAATCTTTGGAACTTCGATATTTTGAAATGGCTCTGGATAAAATTTAAGCCATGGTTTATCGATACTAGCTTTTCCTGTTAAACCTGTTGTGTTTAAGTTCATAGTTTTTTACCTCACTCTTTTGTCAAATTTTTAACTCTCAAAAAACCTATACAATTTTGTTTCGAATTCATTTTTCTCCGAAACACCACGAAACACATTCTAACACAACATTTACCAAAGTACAACCGAATTCATTTTTGTGCATTTTGATTCAATTATTTCAAGATGGAATTTAATTTTTCAATTTCTTCAATTTTTATTCCTTCAAAAAAGACCTTTTCAGAACATTATCTCGTTCCAAAAAGGCCCTACATCACTATAATTCTACTTTACAAATACTCTCGGAACTCTGTCACCAATCGTACATAAGATTTCATAATTGATCGTGTCACATCGTTCAGCTAATTGTTCTACGGTAATATTTTCATTATCCCAGATGATCACTTCATCTCCAAGTGCAACATCTTCTATATCTGTTACATCTACCATAAAACTATCCATACAAACCTTACCAATAATTGGTACTCGTTTTCCTTTTACCAGGACTTCCCAGCCATTTGAAAATGTTCTGCGGAATCCATCTCCATATCCAAGTGGTACAGTTGCCACTTTCGATTCTCTCTGAGTAATATAGCTTCTGCTATAACCGATACTGGTGTTCGCAGCTACGGTTTTCAGGAATGTAATCTTTCCCTTTAGTGTAGCAATCGGCTTGATGTCAATCTGATCCAGTGTATCCTCTGCTGACGCATACCCATACATAATGATTCCTGTTCTTACCAGATTAAAATGGGAATCTGGATAATTCACAATACCGTTTGATGCTGCAGCATGAATATATTTAATATCACCTAACATCTCTTTTGCGGTATTAACAGCGGCATTGAAAGACTTCAGTTGTTTTTTGGTATATGTATCATCAATATCTGCCGAAGAAAGATGGGTATAGATTCCTTCTACTTTAATATTTGCAGGAAGATGTTCAATATATTTATCAATTCGATAAGGATGAACCCCTGTTCTGCCCATTCCTGTACCGATTTCCAGATGAACCCTCACTGGTTTCCCTGTCTTTCCTAATTGATCGGCAAAATCATAGGAACTGATTCCTACGATAATATCATATGCAATGATTTTGTCTATCTCAGTCTCAAAAGGCTGATTCAATACGAATATCTGCTTCTCATATCCCAAATTTCGAACGAACACACCTTCATCCACATTTGCAACAGCCACAATCTCATACTGATTGAGCACATCGAGACGTTTGTTAAGATAGGTACCATATGCATTTGCTTTGATAACAGGCATCATAGCTACACCTTCCCCAATCTTTTCTCGGATGCAGGACATGTTGTGTTCGAAGTTTTTTAAATTAATTTCCATGACAACGGGTCTTGTTATGTTCATAATACTCCTCCTCATATGCTCATTGATATAAAAATGAACCTTTATTAATCAGATTAATAAGGTTCATTTTCTAAGGCTTTGTGCCACTTTCAATTATTCATCCCAGTTGTGGTACACTTCTTGAACATCGTCGTCTTCTTCAAGAAGGTCTAATGTTTTCTGAATACTCTTAATATCCTTTTCATCTGATAATGTAACATATGTCTGAGGAATCATAGTAACTTCTGCGCTTACCATTGGAATTCCTTCTGCTTCTAAAGCTTCACGCACTTCACTGAATGAATCTGGATCTGTTAAGATTTCGAAGCTGTCTTCTTCTTCTGCGAAGTCTTCTGCACCTGCATCTAATGCCATCATCATTAAATCATCTGATTCCATATCGCATTCTTCTTTGTCTACGATGATTTGGCCTTTTTTGTCAAACATAAATGATACACAACCTGGTGTACCTACGTTACCATTACCTTTTGTAAAAGCATTACGTACATTTGAAGCAGTACGGTTCTTATTGTCTGTTAATGTCTCTACAATGATCGCTGTTCCGCTTGGACCATATCCTTCATATGTAATACGTTCGTAGTTCGATGCATCTGCATCACCTACTGCTTTTTTGATACTTCTTTCAATATTGTCGTTTGGCATATTGTTTGCTTTTGCTTTTGCAATTACATCACGTAATCTGCTGTTGTTGGCTGGATCTGCTCCGCCGCCTTCTTTTACTGCTACTGCGATTTCTCTACCAATTTTTGTAAAAATCTTTCCTTTTGCAGCATCATTTTTTTCTTTTTTATGCTTAATATTTGCAAACTTTGAATGTCCTGACATACTAATACCTCTTCTCTTCTTTGTATTTAACTACACTATTTTAGCACTGTTTTTTCAATTTGTACAGTTTTATGTATGAAGTTCCAAACTGATTTTCAATGCTTCGTCTACTTGTGTCATTAATTTCTGATCTACGTGACACACTAAATCTTTCAGCCTCTGTTTATCAATGGTACGGATCTGTTCCAGGAGAACCACTGAATTTTTCACGATATGATATTTATTGGCATCTATTTCTACATGTGTTGGCAGTTTTGCTTTATTCATTCTCGATGTAATTGCCGCACAGATCACGGTCGGACTATGTTTATTTCCTATATCATTTTGAATAATAAGAACTGGTCTGATCCCGCCCTGTTCTGAACCGACCACCGGACTTAAATCTGCGTAAAATATATCTCCACGTCTAATCTGCATCTGTTCACTCTCCGATTTGTTTTGATAAAATCAGTATTTCCAGCTTTTTCAGATGTATTCTTTTCCGTTTTATATTATTTTGCAAATGTATTTCCTAAATTGCTTTCAGTACCTCGCCAATTCCTTCGATAATATCACTTGCCAGCACACTGTAGCTTCCTTTTTTCTCTTTTGTAGCATCGCCCGAAAGTCCATGAAGATATACTCCAAGACATGCTGCCTGATAAGAATCTACATGCTGCCCTGCAATTCCCGCTATGATCCCGGTCAATACATCACCAGAACCGCCCTTTGCCATTGCTGCGTTGCCTGACAGATTCAGATAAAGATTTTCTCCTGCCTTTTGTACCAGTGTCCTTGCATCTTTTAATACACAGGTAACACCATATTTTGAAGTAAACTCATCCAGACATGCAAATCGGTTCTCAAGCAGTTCATTTACTGTACAATGCAGCAGTCGTGACATCTCTTTCATATGTGGGGTAAGGATTACATCTTGATTCAAATGATTCATCAGGGATTCATGTTTCGAAAGGATATTCAGCGCATCTGCATCCATAACGCAAATTCCTTTCACTTCCATCAACGTCTGCTTTACGAGATTTATGGCGATTTCACTTTTCCCAAGTCCGCATCCGATACCGACTACATCTGCCCATGCCAGTAATTCTCGCAATTCCGTTTCATTGTAAGCTGAATAGCTCTTTACAATCGCTTCTGGCAAAAGCTGCTGCAAAATCACACGATTATCCTCCGTTGTATAGATCTGTACCAGTCCTGCTCCTGCAGCATAAGCAGCCTTTGCACTTAAGTACGCTGCACCAGACATACCATTACTTCCAACGATCAAAAGAACTCTTCCATAGCTTCCTTTGTGTGAATTTGGTTTTCTCTTCGGATAATGCTCTTGTAAATCACAAAATTCATACCCAACTGTAAGTTCTGCTGCTTTTTCAACGGTCTTAACCAGAGCTTCTTCCGTAATCCCAATATCACCTGTTACAATTTTTCCTGCATACTGCGTTCCCGGATGTAAGATCAGACCTCTCTTTGTAAAAGCAATCGCAACAGTCAAATCTGCTTGAAACGCAATCCCCATAACTCTCCCTGTAGAATCCTGAATCCCAGATGGAATATCAATTGCGACTTTCTGCGCTTTTTTCTGATTTGCCTGCAAAATCACATCACGATACGTTCCTTCTATCTCTCTTTTTAATCCTGTTCCGAAAATTGCATCTATGATTACACTATATTCTTTTGTCGCTATATTGGTTACTGAAGGAATCTGATAATGATCTGCAATCTTCTTCTGCATCTTATTCTCTTCACTTCTGGACGCTTCCCTGCCGACAAAACAAATCTCAACCGAATAGCCTTTCAAATGCAGAAGACGTGCTACCGCATATCCATCTCCTCCATTGTTGCCGGATCCGCAAAGAACAAGTGTTTTCGTCAAATCACACTGTTCTTGTTCCATTGCTTCCACCACTTTAAGTGCTGCCCGTTCCATAAGTACCATTGACGGCATCCCAATCTGATGAATCGTAAATAAATCTGCATCCCGCATCTGTTGTCCTGTTGGTAAATATCTCATATCCATCCTCCTTTTATCAGGATAAAAAAACGTGTATATCGCAAAAAATAATGCTTCCATACACGTTTTCTAAACTATATTATTTGTGGTCTTTATCGTAGCGCCCTACTTTGTATGAAAGTCTCATAAGACTTTCTGATAGATGTACATTCTCTACCAATATATGCTCTGGAAGATGAAGATCTGTATGTGCAAAATTCCAGATTCCTTTGATGCCTGTGTCAGCCAACATATCTGCAACTTCCATTGCTTTTGTCTTTGGAATCGTAAGAACTGCGATCTCGATATCATTCTCCATAATAAATTCTTTCAGATCATGCATCATACGAATCGGAACTCCGCGAATGGTCACTCCTTCTAATCTTGGATTCACATCGAAAATCCCCTTCAATATAAATCCGTTCTTTTCAAAAGAATTGTAATTAGCCAATGCATGACCCAAATTACCTGCTCCGATAATTACAAAGTTATGATTTTCATCCAGTCCTAAAATCTTTCCTATCTCTGTATGTAAATATTTGACATTATAGCCATAGCCCTGCTGTCCAAACCCGCCAAAATTATTTAAATCCTGTCTTATCTGGGAAGCTGTAACGTTCATTCTCTTACTTAAATCATTGGACGAAATTCGTTCTACATCATTTGCCAATAATTCACCAAGATAACGATAGTAACGTGGCAATCTCCTAATAACTGCTTGAGATATTTGTCTTTCTTCCACTTAATTCACCTTCCTGTCTTTTTTACATCCTTTATAATTATAAATAATAACGAAGATAAAGTCAATTTCTTCGTTGTTTTTTGTTGAATTTTTCTATTTTACCAATAGATTTCGCAAATAAATTACCTCTGACGAACAAAAAAGGACATGGTGTCATCGTACCATGTCCTTTGTATTTTATAATGCTTTTGCAATTTCTTTGATGAATTCCTGGCTGTTTAATACAGTTGGATTCTCAATCGAAGTAATCAAAGCTAAATCTTTTGTCATCTTACCACTTTCAATTGTGCTTACAGTTGCTTTTTCCAGCTTATCTGCAAATGCCATCAATTCAGCATTGCCATCTAACTCACCACGTTTACGAAGAGCTCCTGTCCATGCGAAAATAGTTGCAACAGAGTTTGTAGATGTCTCTTCACCTTTTAAGTGTTTGTAATAGTGACGCTGTACTGTGCCGTGTGCAGCTTCGTATTCGTAATATCCTTGTGGAGATACAAGTACAGAAGTCATCATAGCAAGAGAACCAAATGCGGATGAAACCATATCACTCATAACATCTCCATCATAGTTCTTGCATGCCCAGATAAATCCGCCTTCGGCTTTCATTACACGAGCAACTGCGTCATCGATCAATGTGTATAAAAATTAGATAACAGCTTTGACAAACGCTTCTATGAATACCTTTTCAAAGAATTACAGGAAAAAAACTATG
>CAZUVY010000049.1:0-18961 GCA_964623905.1 uncultured Faecalimonas sp. | reverse complement strand
TTACAATATCCTCACAATCTGTTCATAGAGGCAATATGCCTTCTCTTCTGGAAAGCTCTGGTTTTGATGCATATGTCCAAACAAAAAGCAGTGGTATTCTACCATATTTAAAATCTGCTGCAGATAGTCTGTCAGGCAATCGCTGTGATACTCACTGTTTCCATCTTTCATTTTAGCGAGCAGCGAGGTTGAAGGGCTATGAGTCAGGATATAGTCTACTTTGTAGCCGCATTTTTTGAGATTTTCCAGGCCTTCGTTTTTTTCTGTTTCATTTGGAAGTTCGCGTTCCCACCAGTTGTAATGATTGATGCGGTAATCATCGCGGCCTTCGCGGTCAAGACGTTTGATTTTTAGTTTCAGGTTTGGGTCGTCCAGCTCCAGAATCCCATCTGAGATATCGTGACTGCTTGCACCGCCAAAAGTAAAGAAGGTGCGGTTTTGCAGTGTGAATACTTGTCCGCGCATAAGGTGGATCACAGAAGGACGCAGTTTATGAACTTTGCCGCCGTTCCATTCTTCCACAGGATAAGTATCCAGTCGGTCGAAATTTTCATGGTTGCCATCGACAAACAGTGTGGTAAAAGGCTTCTTTTCCAGCCAGTCAAGCCAGTATTTTTCTGTTCTACTTTCTGAATCTGATTCCAATACCAGACCAAAATCACCAAGAATGATTAAGTAATCTTCTTTTGTCATTTCTTTTTGTTCATAAAAAATATCAGCAGAAAATCGATTCGGTTTTGAATGGATATCTCCGGTTACAAAGATCATATCCAGCATCCTCCTTTATTTTATATTTTCAACTACAATTTCACTTCCATATTGGATATCAGAGAACCATGGTGAGAGGATATTTTCCAGTACTTCATGGTCTTCATTTGTGTATCGCATTGTGGTAGTTTTTCCATCGCTTGTTACAGCAAGCCCCCAGAACCCGGTATCAAATATTTTTTCATCAGAAGTAAGAAGCTGTCCGTCGCTTCTGCGGGATACCAGGATTGCAGGAAATTTTGCATCTCCCATGATGCGTGTCGAGTTGCCTTCAGATTTACCGCTGTATGCTTCGCATTGTGTCAAGCTACTTCCTGCTTCGAAAGAGGCTTCGATGTACCAAAGTTCATGGACATGTCCGCCATACAGCATGGTCAGTTTCATCTGGTTCAGGCGTGTAAGCCATGCATCTTTCACAGTACCTGCATGATCGTTTTCATACTTTACTGTGAGCGGAATGTGGCAGATGGCGATACGATAGTCTACACCGGGTGCATCAAATTCGGTTGAGGCATTTGCAAGAACCGTATCGAGGAATTCCGTCTGGGCATCCCGGTAGGCATCAAACTTGGCAGCTCCATAGTATTCTGCAAAATTATCGGCATGATCTTCCCCAATATCCAGAACAATGCCCCAGATATTTCCAAGGCGGAAGGTGTAGTAGAAGTTTTCGCCGTCGGCACCAACGTAGTTGTAGAATTCATGCGCTTTGACTCCTTTTGTCTCATGATTACCACGAGCGTAGATGACAGGGATTTCGCCTTTCGTGATACGTCCGGCAAGAAGCAGCATTTCTTCTAAATCTGCTTCACGGTCAATCCAGCTTACACTGTCTCCGGCAGAAATCAGAAAGTCAAGATCATCACCGAAGTAAGTTGCGGCTTCATAAGGCGTCTCACTGGTGTTATGCGTATCGGAAATGACATAATAGTTGAGTCCGTCATCTGGATTTACGCCTTTCCAAGAGTATGTTTCATGGAGTGTCTTTCCCTGCAGTGCACAATATGGTCCACGAAGCAGCATGGAACGCGCATACACCGTGTACTCACCTGCATTATCCAATGCTTCCATTGGAACAGAAATTTTGTGGATGGTACTTTCTGTTTCGCGATAGCCGGCGTAAGTATCGTTGTATTCGATACCGTCGATTTCAATCCATGCAGTTCCTTTCGCCTGTGTTGTAAAGGTGATCTGATAGGTGTCGCCTACGGCATAGGCAACCGGTGTACAGCTGATAGAATTGAATAGATTCAGATCAAACTGCCAGGAAATCCCCGCAGCAAAAAGAAGCATGAATAATATAGAAGGAACCCATTTTTTCTGGAAGAATGTTTTTTTCGGGAGCACGATCCATAAATATAATAGAAGTCCGATCACAGCCACAAAGAGAACGCCGTATAAAAATTCACGGATAAAATAGTGGGTGGCTTCTGTGGTGAGCGAGATAATATAAGCATCCAGTACCAAAAAAAGGATGTCAATCAGTCCTGCAAAGACCACTATTGGAATTGGATAGCATTTGTTCATAGAAAAAAGTACAGCTCCAAGTGCAGTTACAGTCAGTACTGCCAGCAGAATGTATGGCATCGGTTCAAATGTGTAGCGAATGATGCCAGACCACATAGACCGGATTGCAAAATAGCAGAGCAGATTAAAAACAGTGAGAAAAGTGATGGATAGAAAAATCCAGGGTTTACATTGTTTTCTCATGAGAACCTCCTGAAAAGATAAAGTTTGTATTTATTATACCCGATTTATGAAATGATACAAGAAATTCCAGAAAAGTAACCTACCTGTAACTTTCCCTGTATTATAATAACCTCACAAGATGAAAGGAGTACTTATTTATGGAAATTTTGAGAGTAGAAAATCTTACGAAAATATATGGAAAAGGAAGTACGGAGGTAGTTGCACTAGACAATGTTTCATTTTCAGTTCAAAAGGGTGAGTTTGTAGCAATTGTTGGTGCAAGTGGTTCTGGAAAATCAACATTATTACATTTGCTTGGAGGTGTGGACAGACCTACAAGTGGGAAAGTGTATATTGACGGCAAAGACATTTATGATTTTGATGATGACAAACTTGCAATCTTTCGCAGAAGACAGGTGGGACTCATTTATCAGTTTTATAATCTGATCCCAATTTTAAATGTGGAGGAAAACATTACATTGCCTCTCAGTCTGGATAATCGAGAGGTGAATCAGCAGAAGCTGGAAGAACTGTTAAATGTGCTTGGACTTTCTGAAAGAAGAAATCATCTTCCAAACGAATTGTCAGGGGGACAGCAGCAGAGAACCAGCATCGGACGTGCTTTGATCACGAATCCAACCATCATTCTTGCAGATGAGCCAACTGGAAATCTGGATACGAAAGCCAGTGATGAGATTGTAGAGCTTTTGAAAAAATCGAACTGGGATTATAACCAGACGATCATCATGATCACACATAATATGGAGATTGCAAAATATGCAGATCGTATTATTCAGATTGAAGATGGAAGAATTGTAGGTGACCAGCATGAATCTATTAAATAAACTTACCATTAAGAATTTGAAGCTAAATCAAAAGCGCACAATCGTAACAGTGATAGGAATTATTCTGTCAGTAGCGCTCTTGACGGCAGTAGCGAGTATGTTTTTCAGCGCAAGAGCAAGTTTGATTGATTATCAAAAGGAGCAGAGTGGAAACTATCATTACAAATTTATGGATGTTTCGCCAGAAGATATTTCAATGTTCCAGTTGAATCGCAAGGTAGAGAAAACACTGCTCACAGAAAATCTTGGATATGCATCTCTGGAAGGGATAGAAAACGAGTATAAACCTTATGTTTATGTGAAGGCATTTACAGAAGATGCATTTGCAGATTTGAATGTGGAGCTTTTGGAAGGACGTTTCCCTGAAAATGATAAAGAGATTGTAATTTCAGAACATTTGATTTCAAATGGCGGTGTAGCATTAAAAGTAGGAGACAAACTGACATTAGATATTGGCAGTAGAATGTGTGACGGATATGAACAGACGCAGGAAAATCCATTTGATCCATCGCTGCCAGAAGAAATTGTGAATACAATAACATATGAATATGAGATTGTAGGAATTATAAATCGTCTTTCGTATCATGCAGAAGGGTATTCTGCACCGGGATACACCTTGATCACGTATTTAGACGAAGAGAATATCACTCATCCATTGGATGTATATGTGAGATATACAAAAGCTGATTTGAAAGATCATCTGGAAATAACCGCAAATATTTTACAGGCAGATGAAGATGCTTTTGTGACTTATCATGGAAGCGATGAAATTTATAGCATGACAGAAGAAGATTTTGCAGCCCTTGAAGAGAAAGCCATGGATGTAAAATATCAATTTGATACAAATGGAAATCTGATCATGCTGGAGACTGGAATTCTGACAGATTCAACACTTCTTATGCTTGCAGTTGCAGGTGGAATTGTGGTACTTATCATCATTTTTACATCGGTATATTGTATTAAGAACAGTTTTGATATTTCCATCACAGAGAAAATCAGACAATATGGAATGCTCTCTAGTATTGGAGCGACCAGAAAACAGATTAAGAGAAATGTTTACTATGAGGCATCACTGTTAGGTCTTATGGGAATCCCGGTCGGGATTTTGTCTGGGATCTTTGCATCGTTTGTTTTGGTAAAGATCACAGATTATCTTTTGGGAGAGGCTCTGACATTTGAAATGAAATTTGCATTTTCGTGGCTGACGATTGTGATCTCAGTTTTACTTGGACTTTTGACGATTTATTTGTCGGCTCAAAAGAGTGCGAACAGAGCAAGTAAGATTGCACCGATTCGAGCAATCCGAAACAATGACGACATCAAAATCAGTGCCCAAAATGTAAAGACACCAAAATGGGTCGGCAGATTCTTTGGAATTGGCGGAGAGATTTCGTATAAGAATCTGCAGAGAAGCAAAAAGAAATATCGCACAACCGTGATCAGTATTGTTGTATGTGTGATTGTGTTTATTACCGTGTCTTCGTTTGTGGATTTTGCATTTCATACAGTAAAAGCGCAGTATCAGGACTGGAATTATAATATAGTGGTAGGCTACGAATCAGATAGCAATGTGGAAGAAAAATTTGAAGAGATCCGTAACCTGGATCATCTGGAAGATATCTCAAAGCAAATAGCAGTCTCATTTGTATTTGATACAGATAAATATACAGATGAATATTTCGAATTCTGTGAAGAAACAGGAATGCTTGAGGATGAAAATGCACAAAAAGGCGATGTGATTCAGGAAAATCTGATTGTGCATGTGCTGGATAACTATTCTTATAAGAAATATGTAAAAGAACTTGGACTTGATTTTGAAAAGGTACGAGACAAGGGGATCTTACTCAATCACATTTTTGCACAAAATTATGATGTGGAAACAAATCAGCTGAGAAAGACGGAAATGGATCAGTTTACATTTAAGGCAGGCGATGTGATCACAGGAACCATTGCAAGCAGTGGCGAAGAAGAGGTAGAAAGTAAGCAGGTAAGTATCGAAATTGCAGCAGTAGCGAAGGATAAGATTCCGTTTGGATTTGATGAATATCAGGACTGGGCAGTCATGGTCGTAGGGGAAGACTGCAAAGACATGCTGTTAGATAATTACTATTATGGATATATTTATATCAATTCAAACGATGCAGGAGCAACGGAAAAAGAATTGGAGACGATTCTTGGAGAAGACTATGGCTCTATCAGCAATTTTGATGAATGGATGCAAAGTGAAAAATCTCTCTTTACATTGATCGCCATTTTCTTATATGGATTTATTACGGTGATCGCGTTGATCGGTGTGACCAACATTTTCAATACAATTACAACCAATATGAATCTGCGCAGACGAGAATTTGCGATGTTAAAGAGTGTAGGTATGACCAAGAAAGAATTTAACCGCATGATTCAGTTGGAAAGCTTTTTCTATGGAATGAAATCTCTTGTGATCGGAATTCCGGTTGGATGTCTGATTTCCTTTGGGGTTTATTATGTAATGACAGAAGGTATGATCATATTGGCTTACAAACTTCCATGGAGAGCAATTATCATTTCAATCGCAGCGGTATTTCTTTTGATCACAGTAATCATGAAATATTCTATCAGTAAAATTGACAAACAAAATGTGATAGAAACTATTCGAAACGAAAATATTTAAAGAAGGCTTAGGCGCAGTGGTGAGATTTTCCCACCATAACTGCGCCTGATGTGTTATACTTCGTTTCAGAACTTCAAGATGATTTGAAACGAAATCTCGGAAAGGGAGAAACTTATGAAAATTTTACTGGTGGAAGATAATCAGACAATTATAAAAGGTTTGGAGTATGCATTTCAGTCAAACGGGTATGAGGTTTGTGCAGTGAAAACAGTGCGTGAGACGAAGCAGTATCTGGCGAAGCAGAGTCCCGATCTGATCGTACTTGACATTTCTCTGCCGGATGGAAATGGGATGCGTCTCTTTGAAAATGAAATCTGTCAGAGAAAGATTCCGACGATCTTTTTAACAGCAGTGGATGATGAAGATGTGGTTGTAAAAGGATTGAATCTGGGCGCAGATGACTATATTACAAAGCCGTTTTCCACAAAAGAATTGATGGCACGTGTGAATCGTGTTCTTTTGCGAAATCGCAGGGAGACGGCTGTCCAGGTAGGAGACGTCACATTTGATATGGATAAGATGATCGTTACGAAGGCAGGAAATGTGGTGAATCTGACGAGCCTTGAGATGAAGATACTGCAGTTGCTGTTTTTGAATCTGGATAAAGTGGTAAGTCGGAGTACGATCTTGGATAAAATCTGGGAATGGACAGGAAATGATGTGGACGATCATACCGTGACGGTCTATTCTAAGAGAATCCGTGAAAAGATCGGAAGTGAAGTTATTGTAACAGTAAAAGGAATCGGATACAGGATCGATAAAGATGGAAAATAAAGTGGATTTGAAGTGTTGTCTGCATAGAATCGTCATAGTGGTGATGGTGTTTGTATTAGGCAGCATGGCGCTGAATTATTGGGAATATCAAAGATATACGGTGAATTACAATCAGAAATTAAATGAGGTTCTTTCAGAAGTAAGGGAACATTATCCGGAGATAACAGAGGAGGAGCTGGTGGCATTATTTGAAAGTGACAGTGAAGAGAATCAGGACAGCTTGTGGCTGAAGTCTTATGGAATTGATTTGCAGAAGGATTCTTTGCTCTTGCAGAATGAATCTGAGCATCGGTTATTTCAAGTGCTGCAACTGATTTGGCTGCTGTTTCTGGCGCTGGCAGTAACAGGTGCATTTTTACAGTATAATCGCAAGAAAGACAGAGAACTTGCGCAGATAACAAGATATATTGAAGAAATCAATCAGAAGAATTACAAACTGGAGATCGACGATATGTCAGAGGATGAGCTTTCCATTTTGAAAAATGAGATTTATAAGACGACGGTCATGCTGAAAGAAGTGGCAGAGCATTCGGTGAAAGCGAAGAATGATCTGAAAGATTCGTTATCAGACATTTCCCATCAGCTAAAGACGCCGCTTACCTCTATATCAGTCATTCTGGATAATCTCATGGATGATCCAGAGATGCCGCTAGAAGTGCGTAGTGATTTTTTACATGATATCAAGCGTGAGACTAGAAATATTAATTTTCTGGTACAGTCACTTCTCAAACTATCCAAACTGGATTCAGATACCGTTGTTTTCTTAAAAGAAGAGGTGACGGCGAAAGCACTTGTGGATGCAGCCATACAGAATGTTGCTATGTTGTGTGATCTGAAGAATGTTACTGTGGAAGTGAAGGAAAAGACGACCGAAGATTGTACAGTTCTTTGTGATTTTCGCTGGCAGGTAGAGGCAATTACTAATATCTTGAAAAATTGCGTCGAACATTCTGAGGATGATAGCAAAATTGTGATCACATTAAATCAAAATCAAGTATATACCTCCATTTCCATTCGAGATTTTGGAGAAGGAATCGATGAAGAAGATCAAAAACATATTTTCGAGCGGTTTTATAAAGGAAAAAATTCTTCGCAGGATAGCGTAGGAATCGGCCTGGCACTTGCAAAGGCGATTGTGGAGGCAGACCGTGGGCATATCAGTGTGGAATCAGGAGAAGATGGTTCCAAATTTACGGTAAAATATTTTCATATGTAAATCGTAGTTCTTGTAAAATGAAAATGCGAATGCTATAATTCAGATTAGATTCTGAAGCAGCATTCGCATAAATTCATATCAGGCAATTCAGCCGAAAGTTCCAAAGATATATTTTGCACTTTGATAATTGAATAGACTTTACATTAAAAATGTTTTGTGTTATTGTACGTATATAAGAATAAGTCGTGTGAAGAATAAAAGAAAGAAGGTGTAAGTGTGTATAGAGATAGTATTACGCATAATTTTATGGTGGAGGGTGAGGCCGCGGTAAGATTTGTGGAGGCGATAGAAAAATCTATGAAGATGCCTAAGAAGCCATGCACCGTAAAATTTGAAGAATTACATGGGATAGATGAAATTAGAAAATTTATGAAAAGAAGAAATAAGGCAAATGGATAAGGCAGAATTTACAGTTATAAGTATTCGAGATTACTTGATGGACAAAGAAAAATCAACGGAAGAAGAATTAGTAAAAGAACTTTCGGATTTTTCTTGTCCTCTAAATCCAAGCATTGAACAATTTATTAAAAAAAGTGCGATTGAGTTTACAAAAAAGAATCAATCAGTTACATATCTGATCTTTTCTAAAAGAGATGTTGTACTAGTTGGATATTTTTCTCTCGCTATAAAACCTATTACAGTGAATAAGAAAAAACTTAGTAAAACAATGATAAAAAAGATTTCACGTATCAGCGAATATAATGAAGAGCATCAAACGTTTCATTTAGCTGCATTTCTGATTGCCCAACTCGGGAAGAATTTCAAAGATAACGCAAATAAGAAAATAACAGGACAACAATTATTGGAGATTGCACTTGAAAAAATAAGAGAAGTTCAATATGTCATTGGTGGTATAGTAGTTTTTCTGGAAGCAGAAGGAAATGAAAAATTATATGAATTCTACAGAAATCAAAATAATTTTACAGAATTTGATGTCAGAAAATCAAAGGCTTTGAAAGAACTAGAATTAGTTCAAATGCTCAAAACATTATAAAAGAGAATCAAGGATGTAAAGTCTATTCAGCTATCAAAAAAGAGACACGATTCAATTTTTGTAAATCGAATCATGCCTCAATATTATTTTTTAAATTATTTCCCAAAATGTTCTTTTACCAGTTTTACGACTGTTCCAGAAAGTAAGAACAGTGCAATTAAGTTTGGAATGGCCATAAGTCCATTAAATGTATCTGAAATACCCCAGATCAAACCAAGGTCAGCAGTTGCGCCAACGATTGCGATCAATGCATATGCAATCATAAATGGTTTGATAATCTTTTCACCGCAGATGAATTCGATACATCTTGCACCATATAATCCCCATCCAAGAATAGTAGAAAATGCAAAACAACAAAGTGCCACAGCAGTAAAAATAGATACCCAGTTACCATATGTAGCAACAAAGCCGCTGATTGTAAGTTCAGCACCAGCGTCTACTCCGTAATTGATAGGAATACCACTGCAAAGGATAGTAAGCGCAGTCAAAGTGCAGATGATAATGGTATCAGCAAATACTTCGAAGATTCCGAAAAGACCTTGCTGTACTGGTTTGTCTGTGTCGGCACAAGCGTGTGCGATAGAACCAGTACCAAGACCAGCTTCGTTAGAGAAAATACCTCTGGATACCCCTTTTTTCATACTTAAGAAAAAGCTTCCGATGATACCGCCTGTTACTGCTTTTGGATTAAATGCACCCTGGAAAATCGATGCAAATACAGATGGTACATTTCCAATGTTTAAAACGATCACTCCAAGACCTAAAATGATGTAAAGCACAGCCATGAAAGGAACTAGTTTTTCAGTAACCTTTCCGATTCTTTTAATTCCGCCAAGTAAAACAGCGGCAACCAAAAGTGTAATGATAATACCAATAATGAGATTTGATGTTTTGACAGCAGATTCTCCAATGATATTGTAGTTTAACAATGCTGAGTTGATGGCAGTTGTAATCGTGTTTACCTGAGTTGCATTTCCAGTTCCAAATACTGTGATGGCTCCGAAAATGGCATACAGATATGCAAGCCACATCCAGTTTTTACCAAGTCCGTTTTTAATATAATACATAGGACCGCCAACATAATCCCCATATTTGTTTTTCTCGCGAAAATGAACCGCCAGTGTTACTTCGGCAAATTTAGTACACATGCCAAGTAATGCAGAGATCCACATCCAGAATACAGCTCCAGGTCCACCGATAGCAATGGCACCGGCAACGCCTGCAATATTTCCAGTTCCAACAGTTGCGGCTAAAGCAGTGCAGACTGCCTGGAATGGAGTCATAGAGCCTTCAGAGGCTTCTGTTTTTTCAAAAATACGACCGATTGTCATCTTAAGAGCATGTCCAAATTTACGAATTTGGATGAAATTTGTTCGGATGCTCAGAATCAGACCAACGCCGATAATACATATCATAGCCGGAACGCCCCAGATAAATCCGTTCACAGCCGAATTGATGTTTTCGATTGTCTGTAACATAATAATTCCTCTCTTTCTTTTGAAAACACTTTCACTATGATACCATAAAGTGCTAAAAAAGTACACTATTGAAGTAGGAAAACAACGTTTCTATCTTATTGACATTCCATTTTTGTGGTAGTAAACTAATTAAGACAACAAAGGGGCGCTGGTAATTGAGCCGGCTGAGATAAGGTGTATTCACCTAGAACCCAGGAACCTGATCTGGATAATGCCAGCGTAGGAAGAGTACATTTTAATTTTGAAAAAGATGGAATCGAACTTCAAGCACCTGGGTATCACAGATACTTAGGTGTTTTTCTTTTCTAGGAAAGTGGTCTCTGTGGACCGATTTCTGAAAATAAAAATGCACTCCAAGCACAAGTCAGGTTCATAATGATCTATGTAAGAAAGGAAGAAGAAAATTATGAACGCAAGTGTAGCAATTCAAGTTTTACCAAAGGTAAACAGCGACGAAGAAACAATCCGCATTGTAGATGCAGTCATTGATTATATCAAATCAACTGGCCTGAACTATTTTGTTGGACCATGTGAAACTTCTATTGAAGGAGATTATGATGAACTTATGGAAATCATTAAGCAATGCCAGAAGGTTGCAGTAGCAGCTGGAGCAAAATCAGTATCTGCTTATGTGAAAATCAATTACCGTCCAGAAGGAGAAGTGTTAACCATTGAAAAGAAAGTTACAAAACACCACAAATAAAATATGGTCATGCTCAGCAATTGTGTTGCTGCTGGTTGTATGGCAGACGGTAAGTTCCATGGGAATTGTGGACAGCTTCATGCTGCCGTCACCGGTACAGGTTGTGAAAGCATTTGTAGATGAATTTCCGACGCTGATGGAACATTCTGTCATTACACTTTCAGAAGCGTTTCTGGGACTTTCACTCGGAATTCTGCTTGGATTTGTTATGGCAGTGCTGATGGATCAGTTCGAAGCACTTTATAAAGCATGTTATCCGTTGATTGTATTGACACAGACAATTCCGACGGTGGCAATCGCGCCACTCTTGGTATTATGGTTTGGATATGAGATGACACCAAAAGTGATCTTGATCGTGATCACAACATTTTTCCCGATCACAGTGGGGCTTTTGAATGGATTTAAGAGTGCGGATGCGGATTCTATCAATTTACTTCGTGCCATGGGTGCTGGAAGATGGCAGATTTTCCGTCATATCAAATTGCCGGGAGCAATGTCGCAGTTCTTCTCAGGGCTTCGCATCTCAGCATCTTATGCAGTTGTGGGAGCAGTGATCTCTGAATGGCTGGGAGGCTTCGGAGGTCTGGGTGTTTATATGACGCGTGTAAAAAAGGCATTTTCTTTTGATAAAATGTTTGCCGTGATCTTTTTGATCTCGATCATCAGCTTGCTTTTGATGAAAGGCGTGGATCTTTTGCAAAAGAAATGTATGCCTTGGGAAAAGGAGTAGAAAATATGAAAAAAAGAATATTTGCATTATTACTGGCTGCGAGTATGATTTTTGCATGCACTGCATGTGGCAGCAACGACGATAAAAACAGTGATTTGGAAACAGTGACATTTGTTCTCGACTGGACACCAAATACAAACCATACTGGATTATATGTGGCACAAGAAAAAGGGTATTTTGAAGAAGCTGGTTTAGAAGTAGAGATCGTTCAGCCTCCAGAAGACGGTGCGGCAGTTCTGGTTGCATCTGGAAAAGCAGAATTTGGGATCTCATTTCAGGATTCAATGGCAGCAGCACTTACAGGAGACTCGGCACTTCCAATTACAGCAGTGGCATCTGTGATTCAGCATAATACATCGGGCATTATCTCAAGAGCTGGAGAAGGTATGGATACACCAAAAGGAATGGAAGGACATACATACGCTACATGGAATGGAGCGATTGAACTTGCAACTCTGGAAGAAGTTGTAAAAGCGGATGGTGGAGATTTCAGTAAAGTGGAATTGATTCCAAGTACAGTAACAGATGAAGTATCTGCACTTAAGACAGAATCCGTGGATTCTATTTGGATCTTCTATGCCTGGGCAGGCGTGAAGACAGAATTAGAAGGACTTGAGACAGACTATTTTGAATTTGCAGACATTGATCCAGTGTTTGATTATTACACACCAGTTATTATCGCTGGAAATGATTTCCTGGAAAAAAATCCAGAGACAGCAAAAGCATTTATGGAAGCAGTAAGCAAAGGATATCAATTTGCAATCGAAAATCCAGAAGAAGCAGCAGAAATCCTTTGTAAATATGCACCAGAATTGGATGAAGAGTTAGTAGTTGCAAGTCAGAAATATCTTGCGGCAGAATATCAGGCAGAAGCTCCATACTGGGGATATATTGATGCAGAAAGATGGAACAATTTCTATCAGTGGGTAAACGACAATAACCTGGTAGAAGAGAAAGTTCCTTTAAATACAGGATTTACAAACGACTTCCTGCCACAATAAGATGAAAAACGAGGAGGCACACATGACAGTTTTACAGGTAAATAAAGTGTCTAAATCTTTTGATGATGAGAAGATCATCCAGGAAATATCAGTGGAACTCAAGGAGGGCGAAATCGTATCGCTTCTTGGAGTGAGCGGTGGCGGAAAAACTACATTATTTAATATTATTGCAGGACTTAGTGTGCCGGACGAAGGAAATGTGACATTACTTGGGGAAGATATCACAGGAAAACCGGGGAAAGTAAGCTATATGCTTCAAAAGGATTTGCTGATGCCATACAAGACAATTGTGGATAATGTGGCACTTCCACTTATCATTCAGGGAATGAATAAGAAAGAAGCGCGCGAGAAAGCGGCATCGTATTTTGAAGAGTTTGGACTTGCAGGAACAGAAAAGAAATATCCTGCGCAGCTCTCTGGTGGGATGAAACAAAGAGCAGCGCTTCTTCGTACCTATCTGTTTTCAGAAAAAGTGGCACTTTTGGATGAACCATTTTCAGCCCTGGATATGCTTACGAAAGGAAACGTGCATGAGTGGTATCTGGATGTCATGGAAAAGATTAAGTTATCGACACTCTTTATCACACATGATATTGATGAGGCAATTTTACTGTCGGACCGCATCTATCTTCTGACAGGCAGACCGGGAACGATCACGAAAGAAATTGTCATCAAAGAACCAAAACCAAGACGAAAAGATTTCAATCTGACAGAAGAATTTCTGGCATACAAGCGAGAGATCATTTCACATCTGGAAAACAACGACTAACAGAAAAAGACAGCGGATCATCAAAAATCCGTTGTCTTTTGTGATAATTTTAGTGATTGACGAAAAACTGATATTATAAGAAAATAATAGATAGAGAGAATTTATATCGGAGGATAAAAAGATGAAAGTTTTACAGGGATTAGAGCCGGCATCGGTATTTGGATTTTTTGAAGACATTTGTGGCATTCCACACATTTCTTATCATGAGAAAGCGCTCAGTGATTATTGTGTGAATTTTGCAAAAGAGAGAGGATTATATTGCGAACAGGATGAACTGGGCAATGTTATCATCATCGGAGAAGCTACACCAGGTTATGAAGAAGTAGAGCCAATTATTTTACAAGGTCATTTGGATATGGTTGGGGATAAATTGCCAACATGCCCAATCGATATGGAAAAAGAGCCAATCAAAGTCATGATCGATGGAAATTATCTTACAGCAGACGGTACAACACTTGGCGGAGATGACGGAGTTGCAGTTGCTTACGGACTGGCACTTTTAGATGCAAAAGATATTCCACATCCACGTCTTGAAGTGGTACTCACTGTATGTGAAGAGGTTGGTCTGGAAGGTGCAACAGGAATCGATTTATCTTGCTGCAAGGCGAAGAGACTTTTGAATATTGATTCAGAGACAGAAGGTGTGTTCACAGCAGGTTGCGCTGGCGGAATGCGCGCGGACTGTGTGATTCCAGTAGAGACAGAAGTAAAGTGTGGAAACGTATGTGAGATCAAGACACAGGGATTCCTTGGAGGTCACTCAGGTATTGAGATCAATAAAGGGCGTGCAAATGGAAATGTGATTGTAGGTCGTTTCTTCTTATTTTTAAAAGAAAAAACAGCATTTGATCTGGTAAGTATCGTTGGTGGTGTGAAAGATAACGTAATTCCAAAGAATGTAACAGCGAAGTTTATCGCATCGGATGTGGAAGCAGTAAAAGCTGCTGTTGCTGAGTTTAATCAAATATTAGATATCGAATATGCTGTTTCAGATCCAGAGATTGAACTTGTATTAGAAGTAAAGGAAGCGGAAGAATGCAGCGTGCTCGCAGCCTCATCGAAAGAAAAAGCCATTACAGCACTTACTTTGATGCCAAATGGTGTCCAGACTATGAGTGCAGATCTGCCAGAGCTTGTAGAGACTTCATTGAATATGGGTGTGATCAAGATTGATGCAGAAGAAATCAATCTTTGCTTCTCCGTAAGAAGTTCGCTTCAGACAGCAAAAGAATTTGTAGGAGCAAGATTAAGACAGCTTACAGAGGCACTTGGCGGTACGATCAGCTATCACGGACAATATCCAGGCTGGCCATATGCACGGGAATCGAAACTTCGTGATCTTTGTCTGAAAGTATATAAAGAACAGACAGGAAAAGACGCAGAGATCGAAGTGATTCATGCAGGTCTTGAATGTGGTATCCTGTCTTCAAAAATTGAAGGATTGGATTGTATTTCAACAGGTCCAAATATGTTTGATGTACACACACCAGATGAAAAAATCAGTATCAGTTCAATTGCAAGAGTATGGGAATTCCTGAAAGCTGTATTGGCTGAAAAATAGAAAATTGTTAATGTAAGAAAGTAAAATAATAGCAGCTCTCTGCCGTTAGTTTTCATGATTTTAACGGCAGGGGGCTGTATTCTATTTGTATAAGTCCAACTACTATAAGAATCTACATTTCTGTGAATAATCGGTGAAGTCTATTAAAAAAGGATAAAAGCCATTGATTTACCTGCCAGATTTTGTATAATAACTAAAGTTTATATTCGGAAAATATGTTTAGAAAGGGTTTTATTATGTTTGGATATGTGATTTGTAATAAAGAAGGACTTGAGCCGGAAGAATTTGCACGCTATCAGAGCTTTTATTGTGCGCTTTGCAAAAGATTGGGTGACAAATTTGGTCCGATGGAAAGAATCTCGCTTAGCTATGAGATGACATTTCTTGCCTTGTTTTTAACGGCACTGCATGAACCGGAGGAAAAGAACTCACAGTTTACATGCATGCTGCATCCGCTTCATAAGAAGACATATATTGAAACACCATATATTGATTATGCGGCCGATATGACGATTGCAATGGCGTATTATAAATGTCTGGACGATTGGGAAGATGAGCGCAAATTTACAAAGAAAAAATACGGTGATCTATTAGAAAAGAATTATAAAAAAGTACAGGAGAAATATCCAAGACAATGTAAAGCGATTGAAAAAGGCGTCAATGACTTGAAAAAAATTGAAAAATCAAGTGACTCGAAACCAGATGAAGCTGTAAACTGTTCAGGAAGGATGCTTTCGGAGATATTTATTTATCAGGAAGATTTCTGGAGCAATAGTCTTAGAGCATTTGGTTATGAACTGGGACGTTTTATTTATTTGATGGATGCGTCTATGGATTATAAGAAGGATTTGAAAAAAGGGAATTATAATCCATTGATCAAGATGCAGAAGAAGCCGGAAGAGATGGAAGGCATCATGACAGTTGCAATCGGCAAGGCAACAGAGCAATTTGAAAAATTACCAATTGTGCAGGATGCACATTTGATTCGAAATATTCTGTACGGCGGTGTATGGCAGCATTATTATGCAATGCTGAAAGGGAAGGAGAAAAAGTAATGGTAGAAGATCCATATAAAGTGCTGGGGATCTCCCAAGATGCCAGTAAAGAGGAGATAAAAAAAGCATATCGTAAGAAGGCGAAGGAGTATCACCCAGACCTTCATCCGGATGACCCTGTTGCAGCGGCAAAGATGAATGAGGTAAATGAAGCATATGATATGCTGAATAATCCGGAGAAATATAAAAAACAAGAGCAGCAGCGCAATCCATATGGAAGCGGATACGGTGGAACATATGGGAATCCATATGGCAATGCGTATGGTGGATACGGAAGTTCACAGGGACAGCAGCAAAGTGGACAATATCAGGGCGGCTCATATCAAAATGGTCAGAATCAGCAGGGCGGCTGGTATACAGGCGGATTTGGATATTATGATTTTGATGATCTATTTGGTTTTGGAAGAAATGAACAGATGCAAAAGCCAACTGCACAGCCGGGTGACAGCCAGGATATCCGTCAGGCAATTGATTTAGTTAATATGGGACAATATCAATATGCAAATCAGACGTTGAACGGTATTGTCAGCGGTGAAAGAAATGCCAGATGGTTTTATTTAAGTGCTTTGGCGAATCACGGACTTGGAAATCACATGTTTGCGGAAGAACAGATTCGAAAAGCGATCCAGATGGATCCAAACAATGTGATTTATCAGAGAACACTCCGCAGTATGAGTTCAGCAGGAAATGCATACAATGAAGCTGGTCAGGATTTCCAGAGATATAATATGGATATAGGTTCTTTATGTGGAAGAATGTGTCTGACATATATGTTCTGTATGTTCTGTTGTTAGTGAAAAATAGGTAAGAATAAGATAGTAAGAAAGAGGCGTATTTAAGAGATGGGCAAAGTAATAGGGATTGATTTAGGAACTACGAATAGTTGTGTTGCAGTGGTAGAAAATGGTGAACCAGTTATCGTGCATACAGTGACAGGAAGCAGAACGACTCCAAGTGTGGTTGCTTTTACAAAAAATGGAGAACGTTTGGTAGGGGAAGCTGCAAGAAGACAGGCAGTTACCAATACAGACCGTACGATCAGTTCTGTAAAACGACATATGGGTACAGACTGGAGTGTTAATATCGACGGAAAAGATTATAAAGCACAGATGATCAGTGCTATGATTTTGATGCAGCTCAAGAAAGAGGCAGAAGAATTCCTTGGCGAAACAGTGACAGATGCAGTAATCACAGTTCCTGCATATTTTAATGACGTACAGAGACAGGCTACAAAAGATGCCGGCCGTATTGCAGGACTCAATGTAAAGCGTATTATTAACGAGCCAACAAGTGCAGCTCTTTCTTATGGGTTGAACCATGGGGATTCGCAGAAGGTTATGGTATATGACCTTGGAGGCGGTACATTCGACGTTTCTATCATTGAGATCGCAGATGGAGTAATCGAGGTACTTGCTACTGCAGGGGATAATCACTTGGGCGGTGATGATTTTGATAATCGTATTGTGGACTGGGTTGTCAGAATGATGAAAAATGAAAAGAAAGTGGATGTGTCACGCGATCTTTCTGCAATGCAGAGAATCCGCGAAGCAGCAGAAGCAGCAAAGAAAGAATTGTCAACTGCTGACAGCACACAGATCATGCTTCCTTATTTGACTCAGCACAGAGGAGAGATGATTCATTTTGAAGCAACATTGACTCGCAGACAGTTTAATGAATTAGTATCAGACTTAATCGAAAGAACAGCCGGCCCGGTGCAAATGGCGTTAAATGATGCAGGAATCGCGGCATCTGAGCTAGGAAAAGTATTGCTGGTTGGAGGTTCTACAAGAATTCCGGCAGTGCAGGAAAAAGTAAAATATCTTACAGGAAAAGAACCATCTAAGAATATCAATCCGGACGAATGTGTAGCAATGGGAGCAGCAGTTCTTGGAAGCACACTTCAGGGAAATGCACTTGTAGCAGCAGGAACAGGACAGAATATTTTATTATTAGACGTTATTCCACTCAGCCTTTCTATTGAAACAATGGGCGGTGTTGCAACACGTTTGATTGAAAGAAATACAACACTTCCTACACGTTACTCAAGAGTATTTACGACTGCATCGCCAATGCAGAAGATGGTTGAGATCCGTGTTCTCCAGGGAGAACGTCCGATGGCAAAAGACAATAAGCTGATTGGTAAATTCCGACTGAAAGGTGTAAAACGTGCAGCAAACGGAATTCCACAAATCGAAGTAACATTTGATATTGATGCAAACGGTATTTTAAATGTTTCTGCAAGAGATGAAGCGACAGGAAAGATGGAATCTATCACAATTTCTGCGGATGACCGTATGTCAGATGCCGAAATTGAACAGGCAATCCGTGATGCACAGGAATATGCAGGAACAGACAATATCAGAAGAGAAGGATTGGAACTGGTAAGTGAATCTCAAAGTCTTCTTTCGAAAACAGCGCAGAAATTAAAAGAACTTGGCAAGAGCCTTGATAAAGCAAAAGTGAAAGAAATCAAAAAGGCTTGCAGTGAATTACAAAAGCCAGTTAACAAGTTCCGCGTAGATAAAGCAACACAAGAAGATCTGGACAAGATCAGACAGGCAAAAGCAAATCTGGAACAAGTAGTTGCAGGAATTTTATAAAACATAAGAGAACGATCGGAGGTCAAATACGACCTCTGATTTTTTGTGGAAAGTTTTAAAATAAATATTTTAGTCTTCAGAAAAATGAAAAAGTTCTAAAAGGTCTCATCTGTGCACTTCTGCATTTA
>CAZUVY010000048.1:0-20972 GCA_964623905.1 uncultured Faecalimonas sp. | reverse complement strand
TTCTTTCTTCGACTGAATATTACTGATCTGTTCTTCGTTAAATCCTTCTGTACTTTCTTTCATGAAAATAATCTTGATCGTCATCAGAATCAATTTCAAATCTAACAGAATCGAATAATTCTGAATATACATCAAATCAAGCTTTAATTTATCATATGCTGTTGTATTATATTTTCCATAAATTTGGGCATACCCAGTCAAACCACCTTTTACTTTTAAGCGGTATGCGAATTCTGGTATCTCTTCTGTATATTTTTCAACGTGTTCAACTCGTTCTGGTCTAGGTCCAACAAGACTCATATTTCCATTCAAAATATCAAATGCCTGTGGCAATTCATCCAAACGTGTTGCTCTGATGATATTTCCTACTGGCGTAATTCTTGGATCCCTGTCAGATGCCGGTATAGAAATTCCTTCCTTTTCTGCATCTACAATCATGCTTCGGAACTTATGGATTTCAAAAACTTTGCCATCTTTAGTGCATCTTTTTTGTTTAAAGAATACCGGACCACCATCATATAATTTGATTGCAATTGCAATTATCAGCATGATCGGTGATGTAACGACAATTACTAATAATGAAACAACAATATCAAGAAGACGCTTCACTACTCTTTGTTCAAAATTCAGACCATTATTTCTAAGTAAGAGTAATGGAGTATCAAATAAATGAATATTCTCTGAGCTTCTCACGAGGATGTCAGAAATCTTTGGTGTTAAATACACTCTGATTTCTTTTTCATAGCAATATTTTAAAATTTTGTTTCTTAATTCAGATCGTACGTCATATATTAAAACAGATTCACTGTTCTCTATGATCTCAGCTAATTTGTCCCACTCCATAGCCACACTCACAGTTTTTCCTATCCGATATCTGTCTTTTCTGGTTCTTACCTTCTGCAATAGCTGTGTAGGATCATAGTCCTGATACAATACCGTAACTTTGTGTGGTGGAAACATGATTTTAAATATCTTTCCCCATACTGCCGACCAAACTGCACTTACGAGAAACTGTAGTACTGTCATCTCGATTATTGGAAAAAAGTCTACGAATTTTGCTGAAAGTAATACTGTCTCCAAATAAATTGCTGCATTCGCACATATAAGAGATAGGGTCTGCGAAAAAATGATATTTGTATTCTTCAAATAACCGTATCTCATTCCTCCATAAATATAGATAAACATCACAAAGAAAAATGCATAGAAAGCCCCTACCAGCCAGTAGCCTTTATAATAAAAAGGAAATACAATGCCGCTATTATAGTTTTCTTTCCAAAAATAAATAAACAGAACTGTTTCACATACAACTAAAATTGCTGTAATGAGAAATCGTAACATTTTTTTATATTGTTCAAATCTCTTCTTATTCACTTTTATTACCCCTAATTTTTATATCTTTATTACTAAAAACGTATTATAACAGATTCTATTTAAATTCACAATAACGCAAAAATAAATATTTCTTTAATTCATATCATGCTTTTCTTGCATTGTTCACAAAAAAAGTATCGATAAACAGCTGCATTCATCGATACTTTCTTACTTCGTATTTCAAATATTAGTTTTAGATTTCAAAAAGTCTATTTGGATAAACTCCGGCATCAATCAATGCTCTTACTGATTCAACGACTTTTTCTTTATCTTCGCGATAAGTAACTCCAAACCATTTGTCTTGTGATTGTAGAACCATCACTTCAACTTTATCTTCTTTCAAAAGTCCACCGATGATTGTTGGCAGCAAATACTCTGTATTTTGATGTTCAGATTTATTCTGTTGTAAAAACTCAAGAAAACCTTTCTCCAGAATATCCAGAAATTCTGGGCGAAGTCCCCACATATTCATAGAAACCGGCGATTTTGCATCTACAAAGATTTCTTCTGTTTCTTTTTGAATTACTGCACCCTGCGCTGTTTTTACAATGTTTTTTGTCTCAACAATATCTACAAGTTTCTGATTTTCATCTACCTGACAAATTCCACGAGTAACACCACCATTATCACTCAATGTATTTCCTAGGATAAATCCCACCATACTTATCTGAAGCTTATCACTTTCTTGCTGCTCACCAGTCAGATGCTTAAACGCTTCCTTATAAGCCTCTTTTCCATAATAATCATCTGCATTGATAACCAAAAATGGTTCTTGCACAACTTCTTTGCAGGATAAAATAGCTTGTCCCGTTCCCCAAGGCTTTTCACGATCTGCATATAGTGTACGATATGGTTCTGGAATAGCATCTTTCTCCTGAAAAGCATATTCCACCTCTACCACTTTTTCAACACGATGACCAATTACTTCTTTAAAATCCTTTTCCAAATCTTTTCGGATAACAAATACTACTTTATCAAACCCAGCTTCCATCGCATCATAAATGGAGTAATCCATGATGATCTCACCATTTGGTCCAACTGGTTCTAACTGTTTTATTCCACCACCAAAGCGGCTTCCGATTCCAGCTGCCATAATAACTAATGCCGCCTTTGCCATAGTATTTCCCCCTTTATCTCCCAATAGTTTATTTTGCCAATCGATTCAGTGCACTAAATACTGCCCTAATACCGGCTCTGGTAATATTTGAACTCACACCCACTCCAAATGTTGTTCTTCCAGTTTTTTCATCTCGCATACAAATATAAGCCGCTGCTCTTGCTTTTGACCCCTCACCAAGTGAATGTTGTGTATAATCTACAATGCTCACATCTGCGCCAGTTGTGTCTTCAATTGCAATCTTCACTGCATTTAATGGACCATTTCCAACTGCTGCTACATTGAATACTTCACCATTATATGTAAATTTGAGTTCGACTTTTGTATCTCTGTATCCATGATCCTCTGCTTTTGCTTTCTGGAATCCATAAGGTGTATTTGAATTTAAATATTGTTCTTCAAATGCTTCCATAATCGTAGATGGTGCTACCTCGCCTTGTCTTTCGGCAATTACCTGAATTACGTCTGCAAATTCTTTATGCATTGCTTTTGGAAGCTTAAATCCGAATTCACTGTCCATAACAAATGCCACGCCGCCTTTACCAGACTGGCTGTTAATTCTAACAATCGGCTCATATTCGCGTCCCACATCCGATGGATCAATTGGGAGATATGGAACTTCCCACCAATCCTGATGGCGTTCTTTCATCGCCTGAACACCTTTATTGATCGCATCTTGATGTGATCCAGAAAATGCTGTAAATACCAATTTACCTGCATATGGATGACGCATAGGAACCTCCATCTTACAACATCTTTCATATACTTCCTGAATCTCTACGATATTTGTAAGATCTAGTTCCGGGTTGATTCCCTGAGAAAACATATTATATGCAACTGTTAAAATATCAAGATTGCCTGTACGCTCACCGTTACCAAACAATGTACCTTCTACACGATCAGCCCCTGCAAGTAATGCAAGTTCTGTTGCTGCTACACCTGTACCTCTGTCATTGTGTGGATGAATACTTAAGATAATTGCTTCTCTATTTTTGAAATGCTTATGCATCCACTCAATCTGATCTGCATAAACATTAGGTGTTGTCATCTCAACAGTTGCAGGAAGGTTGAAAATAATTGGATTTTCTTTTGTTGGACCCCAAGTATCCTGAACAGCTGTACACACCTCTAATGCATAATCAAGTTCTGTACCAGTAAAACTCTCTGGAGAATATTCTAAAACTATATCTCCCGGGAAATCTTTGACGAACTCTTTTACCATCTTTGTTCCATCGATTGCAATTTGTTTGATTTCTTCCCTGCTTTTATGGAACACAACATCCCTCTGGAGTGTTGAAGTCGAATTATAAATATGGACAATTGCTTTTTTCACACCTTTAAGTGCCTCAAATGTTCTTTTAATCAAATGTTCTCTACACTGAACAAGCACCTGAATACTTACATCATCTGGAATTAGATTGCGTTTTACCAGTTCACGAAGAAAATCGAACTCTATTTGCGATGCAGAAGGAAATCCAACTTCAATTTCTTTAAATCCCAGTTTTACCAAGAGGTTAAACATCTCGATTTTTTCTTCTACCACCATAGGTTCAATCAGAGCCTGGTTTCCATCTCGCAAATCCACACTACACCATAATGGCGCCTTTTGAATCTGCTTATTTGGCCATTCTCTTTCCGGATAATCCATAACCGGAACTCTTTTATATTTCTGATAATTCAGCATGTCTGTCACTCTCCTAATCCGTCTTCAATAATTCTAACCATCTCTGCCAAAGCATCCACTTCGTCCTCGCCTTCACAGATCAGTTCAATCTCATCACCTTTTTTAATGCATGCACCTAATACACTTAAAACGCTTTTTGCATTTGCTGTTGTATTTCTTGAGCGGAATGTGATTCTGCTCTTATACTGCACTGCTGTTTTGCAAAAAAGGCCTGCTGGTCTCAAATGTAATCCCGTAGGATTTTTAATCACGATCTTCTGAGATACCATTATTGCGCCTCCTCACTGTTGTTTTCTTGCTTTGTAAAAGTAATCTGCACCGTTGCATCACCGATATATTCGCATTGCTCTGGCGCATCAATAATCTGCACCGGTATATCGTAAGTACCCTCTTTCGTATATTCCGCTAAGTTTATACTTGCAATGATTTTTTCGCTAGTCAGACTTTCTAAAACTTCTGTTGGTCCGCTGAATTTCAGACTGACCTCCTGTTCTGGTCCATATGTCACATCAAAACCTTCTGGTGTCCCATTCACTTTGATTGAACGCACAGGAAGCAGAATCGTCTTAGTCCCTGCCTCTTCCAGCAAAATACGCACTACTATATTACCCGAATCTTCATCTGCGAGCTGAATGCCATCCGGCAGATATTCTTCTATATTAATTACAGTCTCTACATTAGAAGAAATATTGTCTTGCTTTAAAGCTTCGCTTCCTACCATGATATTTGTAACAGTAGCAAGTTTATCAATCGTACCTGCGATTGTAATTTTTTGTGGTTCTACTTCTAACTCTTTAAACAAATAACCATCTGCCACAATAATTTCAGATGTGTCAAATCGTATTTCCACTTCTTTTGTCTTCAGCAATTTTACATCAACCATAACGCCATTTTTGTCACAATTGCTTGACAATGAATCTTTTGGAACGATGTTATCCGCTGAATCGTAATATATCACTTCTGCCTGCAGCTGACTGTCTGCAGAAAGTTCTGAAACATCAACTTTTGCTACAACTCTGGTGATTCTTCCCAGAGAAGATTTTGGTCCACTAATTGCAATAGACTGTGGAACAGCCGCCGTGTTCTCTTTATCCAAGATATAGCCATCCTGAACACTTCCCGTTGTTGCTACCTGAATTGGGAACGTCCTCTTGTCCGTATCTTCTGTCGTGATCTGAATATTTCTAGGGTTCGCTGTAGCCTCTTCATAATCAAATCCCTTTATTTCTATACGAATCGGTACAATACCCGAAACAGTTTCCATCTCAAGTAAATCTGCAGTTGCAGTAATATCACTTGCTTTAATCTCATCCAGCACTTTTCGTCTAGCTTTTACTGTGACTTTCACGGTCTTTAGACTGTCATCAATCTGATAACTTTTACCTGCATTTGTCACTACCTGCGGGTTTTTTATCTGTACTTCTACCTGATAAGTCTGTGATTGTACCGGATCATCAATATTTACAACTGTCCACCATAAGAATACAGCAAAGAGGACAGCCATAATCTTCAGCCCAAGATTATTCTTCCATCTTTCTTTCATTCTTTCGCTTTCCTTTCTTAAATGTGAACTTCTTAGTATCATCTGGTTTGTTTTGTAATTGAACAAGTTTCTCACGCAACTGTTCTTTTGGTACTGCACGTGTCAAATGACCTCCGATTGCAAACGACACTCTGCCTGTTTCTTCTGAAACAGAAATAACAAGTGCATCACTTACTTCACTCATTCCCACTGCTGCACGGTGACGTGTACCTAATTCTTTGCTCAATCTCATATTATCTGAAAGTGGCAGATAACAGGTTGCTGCTACAATACGATTTCCTCTGATGATGACCGCACCATCATGTAATGGAGTATTATGTTCGAAAATATTGATCAGCACCTGACTTGATACAATACAATCCAACGCAATCCCTGTATTCTGGTACTCTGTAAGCATAATCTCACGTTCTACAACAATCAATGCTCCTGTCTTCACTTTTCCCATTTCATAACACGCAGTCACAATTGCATCAATTGTTTTTTCATTAAATCTGCCTGCTGGTGTCGTTCTTTCAAACGGCATAAATGAATTCCAAAAATCCTTTTGCCCCAGTTTCTCCAAAGCCCTTCGAAGCTCCGGTTGAAATACAACGATAGCTGCCGTTGCAAGAACACTGATTGAATTCTGCGCCAGCCATAGAATTGTATTCATCTTGAAGATTGCCGCAATCAGAATGAAAACTCCCAGTACCAAAATTCCTCTCAAAAGCATCCAAGCTTTCGTATTTTTGATCCATACAATTACCTGATATACCAGAAAAGCGATAATAATAATCTCAACAAGATCAATAAACTGAACTTTTGGGATATACCACTCTCCAAGATACTCATTAATAAAATTTCTGATACTCTGTCCCATTCTGTCACCTCCATTCCTCATCTTTCATCATTTTATAACAATTAGTTTTTCAATTCTTCTTCAATAATTTTCTGAATCTCTGATTCTTCTTCTTCCATTTTTTTACGACGGCTCTCTTCCGTCTCTTTTTTGGGTTCTGCTTCTTTTACTTCGTTTGTGTCTTCTGCAGAAGCTTCCTCTGTGTTTTGTCTAACATTGATCTTCTTCACCGTCTTTTCACGCACAGTCATAGAAACTTTTGGAATCGCTTTCACATAATAATAGTATTCATCATCCTCAAATTGCAGATACTCTGTTCTGGAATAATCTACAGAGAATACGAAAAGCTCAACCAATAGAGCAATCAGAACTGCAGCCAGACTTCCTACTACCAGGCTCACATATGAAATTGCAATATCCATCATTACACATCCAAAAGACATGATAATAATATTGACTAATACACCTGCTACGATCGCAATGTCCCATGCATGATCTACAGCCAGTCTTTTAATATTGTATACAACAAATAGTACAATTGTAAAAGACATGATCGTAATCCACATTTCTTTATTTGAGAACAGCTGCTGTGTAAAACTTATAATCTGCGAAATAGCTCCTGACTCTGCCACTGTTCCAATCACAGTCGCATATGATTTTACATAGGAAATCATATAATAAATAAGTACGCCAAATGCGACCGGAACTACACATAATGGACTGCCAATCAATCCGAAAACAATCGGAACAGCCATAGGTATCTGCATTGTAAATGCCAATGGAGTTACAAGTAAGATAATAGCTTTTCCCGGAACAAATCTGAAATATACCGCAAACATAAAAAACAAAATCAGTCCCGAAACCACTGCTGCTCCTGGTGCTAATGTAAAAAAGTGAACCAGAACAAGTGCTGCTGCAACGATTACCGTCATAATCATAGGTAAAAAAGTACAAACAACCGATAATCCAAATGTAACTACCGGATTTGAAAGTGAAGGGAAAAATCCAACCTGATTATTTACAAATGCAAAACTTAATAATGCAAGGATAAACTTTAATCCCCAATCCACGTATCTTGAATACTTTGCGTAGAAGTTTAGAATATATTCCTTTATTTCGTAGACTTTTTCCATTATTCTTTCTCCTTTTCATACATCTTTTCCAAAGCTTCCAGTCCTCGTCCCAATTTTTTGATCTTGTTTCTCGCTGAAAGATGTTTTTTCTTGTAAAAGCAATATGCAATAATTCCATATATGATCATCAAAACAACATATGCTACAATAAAAGCCAGAATCAGATAAATCCCACGCTCAATTGTCAATCCTTCTAAAATCAGATCCATATATGCAATTCCCAGCAAACCAACAATTGTCACAAAACCTAGAGTAGCCCATATCAATGAGCATAAAACGTTGAAACTGATGTAATCACTTCTAAAATATGAGCTGATCTTCATATCTTCCGTCCCGTTTTTCATCTCATAAGAAGCAAGTTTCACCATGTGCTTTACCCGTTTTTCGTTTAACATATGTATCACCTCATCACACAGTCTTCCTATTAAACATTATATATTAGTATACCATACATTTAGAAACCTTGTCCAATACTTATAGTCAAAAACCATATATTGCATTGCCCTTTTGTCTTTAACAATGCTGCAACCGTATCAATTGTACTTCCAGTCGTATAAATATCATCAATCAGCAGTACATTCTTTGGTATCTTCCATCCTTTTTTTACTGCAAATGCCTGCTTTAGATTCTTTCTGCGCTCTTTGTCATTCAATTGCTTTTGAGGCTTTGTCGCCCTGACTCTGAAAACTTTTCCCGACTCGACCGGAATTCCCGTCATCTTTCCCAAATGTTTTGCAACAATTTCAGATTGATTAAATCCGCGTAGTCTGTGACGTCTGCGATGCAGCGGAATTGGAATAATGACATCAATTTTCCACCGTTCCAAGTCTTTCCGATATAGTCGGTACAATTCTTTTGCATAAAACTCACCATATATTCTTCTGTTATGGTATTTGAACTGATAGATTGAATGGCTGACCGGATCCCGATGAAGCCAGATGGATTTCCCCTGTTCATAGTGAAATCTAATCTTCCGACATTCATAACAATACTCCTGCTCCTCGTATCGAACTGGTCTTCCACATTTTTTACATCTTGGTTCCTGAATGTAAATAATCTTCTTTCCACAGGATTCACAGATTTCTTTCTCGCTTACTTCCCCGCAAAAGCAGCATCGCTTCGGGTAAAGTAATTCTAAAAACTTATTCCAAAATTTCACTCTAATGTACGGACTCTTTTATCACATTTCCTGTATTCTCTCTGCCAGACTGGTATATCTGTTTTGTTCATTTGCATTTCGAATCATCTCCTGAAACGTCATGTCACTTCCAACCAGAGTTACACAGCGTTTTGCTCTCGTCACCGCCGTGTAGATCAAATTACGATGAAATAACTGACGAGGCCCTTGAAGTAAAGGAATCACGACTGCCGGATATTCGCTTCCTTGTGATTTATGAATCGTAATCGCATATGCCAATTCCAATTCATCCAGCAAATCAAACGAATACTCTACAATTTTCTTTTCCTCAAATTCGACTTTCATTTTTTCTGCGTACGTGTTGATTTCAATGATTCTTCCTATATCACCATTAAAAACACCGACTCCACTGTCTATTACCAATCCATATCTAGTTGCAATCTCCCATTCCAACTGATAATTATTTTTAATCTGCATGACCTTGTCTCCCACACGAAACAGTCTGCTTCCATGTTCTTTTTCCGCCTTTTTCTTATCCGGCGGATTTAGATACTGCTGTAAAATCACATTCAGCCTTTCCACGCCCAGAAGCCCCTTCCTCATAGGTGTCAGGACCTGAATGTCAAAGGTATCCGCCTCAACGTACTTTGGCAGTTTCTTTTGGATCAATGTCAGCACAACACTGATAATTGTATTTGCATCCTGACGTTTCAAAAAGAAAAAGTCTCTGCTCTTATTATCCAGGATCACTTCTTCTCCGCGATTGATCTTATGTGCATTTACAACAATGTCGCTCTGCTCTGCCTGTCGAAAGATTTTAGATAACTTGATCACAGGAAATCGTTCTGATTCAATCAAATCTTTCAGAACACTTCCTGGTCCGACAGACGGAAGCTGGTCTTTGTCACCTACCAAAATCAGTCTTGTTCCCACCGTAATGGCTTTCAGCAGCACATGCATCAAAGTAAGATCCACCATAGACATCTCATCTATTATGATAACGTCTGCTTCTAATGGATTTTCTGCATTTCTCCCATACTGCATTCCATTTTCTTGAATACCTTTTTCATTAGTATCCGGTCTGTATGCCAGTTCTAACAAACGATGGATTGTTTTTGCTTCACATCCTGTTGCTTCCGACATTCTCTTCGCCGCACGTCCTGTCGGTGCTGCAAGCAGAATATCCATCCCTTCGCTTTCAAAAAAATGGATCATTGCATTGATCGTTGTTGTTTTTCCCGTTCCAGGTCCCCCTGTCAAGACGAGAACGCCATGATTTATGGCAGCTTTCACCGCACTTCTCTGCATATCATCCAATTCGAGTTCCACATTTTTTTCAATTTCTCGTAAACGTTTTTCCATTACCACATCTGCAACTTCATACTGCACGTTTAGATTCATCAACATACGCGCTGTATTCAGTTCCATATAATAATATTGTGAAGGATAGACTCTGATCTGACCTTCTACTTCTTTCATGACCACTTTCTTTTCCATTGAAAGATCCATCAAATACCTGCTGATATCCTGAATCTCTACTTCCAGAAGCAGCATTGTCTTTCTAAGCAATTCTTCCTGCGGAAGGTAAATGTGACCATCTGTTACCGCCTGTAGAAGTACATAGAAAATACCGCTTCGGATTCTAAAATCCGAATTTGAATGGATTCCAATTCTCGTTGCAATCTCATCCGCAGTTTTAAAACCGACACCTGGCACATGGTCTGCGATCTGATATGGATTTTCTTCCATCACTCTGTATACACTATTTCCATAGTGCTCATAAATTTTTGCGGCAAGAGCCAATGAAATCCCAAACTTTTGAAGATAGATCATCGCTTTTCGCATGTCTTTCTTTTCTTCTACCTGTTCCGCAATCTCTCTCGCCTTACGTTCACTGATTCCCTTGACTTCTGCCAGTCGTTCTGGTTCCTCTTCAATAATACGAAACGTATCCTCCTTAAACCTTCTGACAATTCTTCCGGCAAGCGCTGCACCAAGTCCACGAATCGCCCCAGATCCTAGATATCTTTCAATCGACATCAAATCTTCCGGTTCTTTTATTTGATGCTCCGACACTACAAGTTGTGAACCATAAACTGCATGTGTCGTATACTCACCTGAAACTTCTAATAATTCTCCCTCACTAATATAAGGAAAGGTCCCAACACAGGTCAATTCTCCGTTTTCATTTGTCAAATTAAATACCGTATAACCATTATCTTCATTTCGAAAAACAATGTGTTCCACATATCCTTTGATTACTTCCACTTTATTACTCCTGTAAATTTAAAAAGAGACTGCGCAGTAGCGCAATCTCTTGTGCTGATTCTTTTTTCTATTTTTGATAATAAATCTGCCGAGGCTTATTTGCCCATGAATTCTACAAATTGGCCTGTACCAATTGCAACTACTTTCATAGGGTCTTCTGCTGTCATTGTATTGATTCCAGTCTTTTCTTCGATCAATTCTTCTAATCCACGAAGTAAAGCACCGCCACCTGTAAGTACAATACCTCTATCCAGAATATCTGCTGATAATTCTGGTGGAGTTCTTTCAAGTACACTCATTACAGCTTCTACGATCTGACTTGTTGCCTCTTTTAATGCTTCTTCTGTCTCAGAAGATGTAACTGTTACAGTCTTTGGAAGACCTGTCACAAGATTACGTCCACGCACTTCCATAGTCTCTTCTTCCACTAATGGATATGTTGTACCAATCTTAATCTTGATATCTTCTGCTGTACGTTCCCCGATAAGAAGGTTATGTTTCTTACGCATATAACGTACGATTGCTTCGTCAAAATCATCTCCAGCAATTTTAATTGATGTATTAACTACTGTTCCTCCAAGAGAAATAACTGCAATATCAGATGTTCCTCCACCGATATCAACGATCATATTACCGCATGCTTTTGCGATATCGATACCTGCACCAATCGCTGCCGCTACTGGTTCTTCAATCAAATGTACTTCTCTTGCTCCTGCTGCATAAGTTGCTTCTTCTACAGCTTTCTTTTCTACCTCTGTAACTCCACTAGGTACACATACACTGATACGAGGTTTTCTAAAAATTCTTGTTCCAACTGCTTTCTGAACAAAGTATTTAATCATCTTTTCTGTCACTTCGTAATCAGAAATAACCCCTTTTCTAAGTGGTCTTACTGCAATAATATTACCAGGTGTTCTACCAAGCATCAATCTTGCTTCTTCACCAATTGCCTTAATTGCGTTTGTATCTCTATCAAATGCAACTACTGAAGGTTCTTTTAAAACAACACCTTTTCCTTTTACATATACAAGAACACTTGCGGTTCCTAAATCGATTCCGATATCTGTCACTGACATCTGACTTCTCCTTTCAAATTCAAATTGACATTGTCAACGTTATGATCTATCTATTATCTTTAGTTTCATTCATTATCCATAACATTATAATTGAATTTATAGTAAATGGAAAGCCCTTTTTTCTATTTTTTAGCATTTCTTAAGGATTTCATTAATATAATATCCCGTATAGGAAGCCGGATTTTGTGCAATCTCTTCTGGTGTCCCTTTTGCAACTACTATACCACCGCGATCTCCGCCTTCTGGTCCAATATCAATGATATAGTCTGCCGTCTTGATCACATCCAGATTATGCTCAATTACAATTACTGTATTACCATCATTTGCCAGTCTTCTGAGAATTTCTGTCAGTTTATGCACATCCGCAAAATGAAGTCCTGTTGTCGGCTCATCCAAAATGTAAATAGTCTTTCCTGTGCTTCTTCTGCTAAGCTCTGTAGCCAGCTTAATACGCTGTGCTTCTCCACCAGACAACGTAGTCGATGGCTGTCCCAAACGAATATAAGAAAGTCCAACATCATACAAAGTTTCAATCTTTCTTCGAATACTTGGAACGTTTTCAAAAAATGTAAGGGCCTCTTCTACCGTCATATCAAGCACATCGTAGATACTTTTTCCCTTATATTTCACTTCCAAAGTTTCACGATTGTATCGCTTCCCGCCACAAACCTCACAAGGAACATATACATCTGGCAGGAAATGCATCTCAATCTTCAGAATCCCATCGCCGGCACAAGCCTCGCAGCGGCCGCCCTTGATATTGAAACTAAATCTCCCCTTCTTATAACCTCTTGCCTTTGCATCCGGTGTTGCTGCAAAAAGATCACGAATCAAGTCAAATACACCAGTATAAGTAGCCGGATTTGAGCGTGGTGTTCTTCCAATCGGAGACTGGTCGATATTGATAATCTTATCCAACTGTTCCACACCTTCAATTGACTTATGTTTTCCAGGAATTGTCCTTGCTCGATTCAGCTTCTTTGCAAGCGCTTTGTAAACTATTTCATTTACAAGTGAACTTTTTCCAGACCCAGACACACCTGTCACACAGGTCATAACGCCTAAAGGAAAATCTACATCTATATTTTTTAAGTTGTTCTCTGCTGCACCTTTTACAGTCAGCCAGCCAGTTGGCTGTTTTCTTTCTACCGGAACCGGAATCTTGATACGTCCACTTAAATATGCACCTGTGATCGAATTTTCATTTTGCATGATTTCTTCCGCAGTCCCTGCCGCTACAACTTCTCCTCCATGCTCTCCTGCACCCGGACCGATATCTACCACATAATCCGCCGCTTTCATTGTATCTTCATCATGTTCTACGACGATCAATGTATTTCCCAGATCGCGCAAATATTTCAAAGTATTTAACAACTTGTCATTGTCCCTTTGATGAAGCCCGATACTAGGTTCATCCAGAATATATGCCACACCAACAAGTCCTGAACCAATCTGTGTTGCAAGACGAATACGCTGCGCTTCTCCACCTGAAAGAGTTGCTGTCGCTCGAGCCAATGTCAGATAATCCAAACCAACCGAAACAAGAAATCCGATTCTTGCTTTGATTTCTTTCAAAATCTGTGCTCCGATCAATTCCTGCGTCTTTGTAAGCTCAAGCTCATTCAGAAATTTCTGCAGTTCTACAATGGACATCTCTGTCACTTCCGCAATATTTTTCCCACCAACAGTTACTGCCAGTGAACTCTTTTTCAAACGCTGTCCTCCACACTCATGACATGGCGTAATACGCATAAATGTTTCAAACTCTGCTTTTGAAACTTCTGAGGATGTCTCACGATAGCGACGCTCTACACTCCTGATCAGCCCTTCAAAAGCAATATCATAAACACCTACACCTCTTTGCCCTGTATAGTGTACTTTCACGCTTTTCCCATCCGTTCCATAAATAAGAATATCCTTAATCTCCTGTGGATAATCTTTGAAAGGAGTGCTCAGTGAGAAATTATATTCTTTACTAAGTGCGTTTAAAATTGCTCTTGTAAAGCTTTTTGGATCTGTACAAGACTGCCACCCCATAACAACAATCGCACCTTCATCAATACTGAGACTTTGATCTGGTATCATAAGATCCACATCAAACTCCATCTTATAACCCAATCCAAAACAAACCGGGCATGCACCAAACGGATTGTTGAAAGAAAAACTTCTTGGTTCAATCTCTTCTATACTGATTCCACAATCTGGACACGAAAAACTCTGACTGAAATTAATCGCTTCTCCACCGATTACATCCACGATCATAAGCCCTTCTGCCAGAGCAAGTACATTCTCGATAGAATCCGTCAGTCTTTTCTCAATACCCGGCTTGACTACAAGTCGGTCTACGATGATTTCAATATTGTGTTTGATATTTTTATCCAGAGTAATCTCCTCAGATAATTCATAGAGGCTGCCATCCACTCGTACACGCACATATCCACTCTTCTTTGCACGCTCAAATAGCTTTTCATGTCTTCCTTTTCGACCTCTGACTACTGGTGCCAAGAGTTGGATTCTCGTGCCTTCCGGTAACTCCAGAATCTGATCTACCATCTCATCTACCGTCTGCTTTTTAATCTCTTTCCCACACTTTGGACAATGCGGAATCCCGATTCTCGCATACAACAAACGCATATAGTCATACACTTCCGTAACGGTTCCTACCGTAGAACGTGGATTACGGTTTGTTGATTTCTGGTCGATCGAAATCGCTGGAGAAAGCCCTTCTATACTTTCTACATTTGGCTTTTCCATCTGACCAAGGAATTGTCTTGCATAAGAAGACAATGATTCCATATACCTTCTCTGTCCCTCTGCATAAATCGTATCAAATGCCAGTGATGATTTTCCCGAACCACTCAGTCCAGTCAATACCACCAGCTCATTGCGCGGAATGTCAATATCAATATTTTTCAAATTGTGCTCATTGGCACCGCGAATTTTAATGTATTGTTTCATATTCTGTCAGCTCCTGTTTTGCCTGTTTTATTCTAATTCCTGATACATCTGTTTCAGCTCGATCATCTTGTCACGCAGTTCTGCTGCTGCTTCGAAATTCAGTTCTGCTGCTGCCTTTCGCATCTGTTTTGAAACATCTTTGATCAATTTTTCCAGTTCTTCCTTGCTCATAGACTCTGGATCTTTCGCCATACGCAGTTCTTCCGCTGCTACTTTCTTCGAAATACTGATCAGATCACGAACTGCTTTTTTAATTGTCTGAGGCGTAATTCCATGTTCTTCGTTATATTTCATCTGAATCGCACGTCTTCGCTCTGTCTCTTCCATTGCTCGTCTCATGGAATCTGTTATCGTATCTGCATACATAATAACATGCCCCTCTGCATTTCTTGCCGCACGGCCTATGGTCTGAATCAAAGAAGTCTCTGAACGAAGAAATCCTTCTTTATCCGCATCCAAAATTGCGATCAGCGTAATCTCTGGAATATCTAACCCTTCTCGTAAAAGGTTGATCCCAACCAGAACATCAAATACGTCAAGACGCATATCTCGGATAATCTCTGTTCGCTCCAATGTATCGATATCCGAATGTAAATATTTCACACGGATTCCAAGTTCTCTCATATAATCCGTCAAATCTTCTGCCATACGCTTTGTAAGCGTCGTGATCAGTATCTTATTCTTCTTTTTAATCTCTTTATTCACTTCACCGATCAAGTCGTCAATCTGCCCTTCAATTGGACGCACTTCTACTACAGGATCCAGAAGACCTGTAGGTCGGATAATCTGCTCTACTCGTAAAAGCTCATTGTTCTCTTCGTATTTGCCTGGTGTGGCAGATACAAACAACATCTGATCCACTTTGCTTTCAAATTCTTCAAAATTGAGCGGACGATTGTCTTTTGCTGATGGAAGACGGAATCCATAATCCACCAGTGTCGATTTTCTGGACTGATCCCCTGAATACATCGCACCGATCTGCGGAACTGTCATATGTGATTCATCGATCATGATCAGAAAATCATCCGGAAAATAGTCAATCAAAGTATGTGGAGGTTCTCCCGGTTTTAATCCAGTCAGATGTCTGGAATAATTTTCAATTCCAGAACAAAAACCTGTCTCACGCATCATCTCTATATCAAAATTCGTTCTCTCTGCAATTCTCTGTGCTTCCAAAAGCTTATCTTCACCTTTGAAATACTTCACACGCTCTTCCAGTTCTTCCTCAATCGCCTGTGTAGCACGATTCATGCTCTCTGCCGAAACAACATAATGTGAAGCCGGGAAAATCGCAGCATGATTGAGTGCACTTTTAATCTCTCCAGTCAGTACATCAATCTCTGTAATACGATCTATTTCATCTCCAAAAAACTCTACACGTATCGCATAATCTTCTGACACAGCAGGGAATATCTCCAGTACATCACCTCTCACGCGGAATGTACCACGCTTAAAATCCATTTCATTACGGTCATATTGAATCTCTATCAACTTTTTGATCACTTCATCACGGTCTTTGATCATACCAGGACGAAGTGAGACCACCATTTCTTTATAATCGATTGGAGAACCCAGACCATAAATACACGATACACTGGCAACAATAATTACATCACGGCGCTCAGACAAAGCTGCCGTCGCTGAGTGACGCAATTTATCAATCTCTTCATTCATCGAAGAATCCTTGGCAATATAAGTATCCGAAGAAGGCACATATGCTTCCGGCTGGTAATAATCATAATAAGATACAAAATACTCCACCGCATTCTCTGGGAAGAACTCCTTGAATTCTCCGTAGAGCTGTGCTGCGAGGGTTTTATTGTGAGCAATGACCAGCGTTGGTTTATTTAATTGTTCGATAACATTCGCCATGGTAAAAGTCTTACCAGAGCCTGTAACTCCTAATAAAGTCTGGCATTGATTGCCTTCTTTGAAGCCTTTTACAAGAGCTTCGATTGCCTGTGGCTGGTCGCCAGTTGGTTTATATTCGGAGTGTAAGATAAAGCTATGTCCGTTTTCGGACTTGGCTTTATGAGCAAGTGGCGCAGCGGATTGCGCATGTCCTTGTATTAAATCCATGATTTGACCTCCTTAAAGCCATGCACAGATGAGTTGAATTGCCCGTTAGGAGCTTACTCACAAAAGGGCAAATTCAAACGAAGATATATAGGGCGCAAGCCCTCACCGAGATGCAGCGTAAGCGAAATCGAGGTGTGCATGGCTTGTTTTCTCGATTTTGCTATGATTACTATCAACCACAAATTCGTGTAATTTCAAAATTTATTCGTGTAATTTCCTAACTCTTTCGTGTAAAAAATCGGACGATTCATCAGGTCATACGGTAATAGTATACCACAATTAGCATAAAAAATATAGAGGGCACAAGTCCCTCTATATGTTCCACACAAAATTTCATAATTTATTCAATCAGTTCTGAAGCCACCAAATCCATGCAATCCACATCACAAAGGTCTATCGCATCCTCCTCTGGAAGAACTTCGTCAATGAATGGCTCTAGTCTTTCAATAACTTTTTAAAATGCTTCCTTTGAACTATGCAAAAAATGGAACATTGCACCCTTCATTGACCTGAATTCTAACCGCGGCAGACCAGAAAGTATCCCGAAACGCCTAGACATTGACACGGATGGTACTCCTTTGTGCGTTGCCTTTATACTAAACCTGCCAATGGGAGGTTTTAAGGTCATGCCGTTTTCTATCGTTTTTTTAGTAGAATAAGGCATGGTTATTTGCTGAGCTTACTTATGTACCGATTCTTTCAGTTTAGCTTTTACTGGTTCTTCTAACGGATAGTCCCTGAATAAATACGTGAGTGATTCAGTCACTCTATATCTACTCCTTATTTTTCCACTTTCATCGTGAACCAATGTATAATAATATGAATCTTTTTCGGTAAATGAATAACGTTTATCCTTTTCAAGATTTTCAAATACTTTTCTGATTTCCTCTATATCATACTTTTGCTTGTGAGCTTTATCAAATTCTTTTAGATAAGTTGTAATATCATAAACTTTCCCATCAACAATCTTATCTACTATTTACTCTTGATGCTTTGTAAGTTTCATCACTAATCTCCTTCAAAACACACTCCCCGTATTATTTTCGTGTTATTCCGTCCAAACCGTATTTTTACGTCCGAATTATACGGAAAATATGGATAAAATGGACGTTTCAGCACCCAAAATCGGTCAAAGCCATACTAGGACACAAAATAATCCACTGCATTCTCCGGGAAGAACTCCTTGAATTCTCCGTAGAGCTGCGCTGCCAGGGTTTTATTATACGCAATGATCAGAGTTAGTTTGAGTAAGTAATTTGTTGCCTTCTTTAAGTTTTAAAATATAAATCACATTTTTCCTGAATACGGAACGAATGAAAATAGGTGTTCTCCATCGGAATCCATCTCTCTTGAAACATTAGAACGCCGTCCTCACCGTTTCTCAGGCGAATACGTTGTATTTGTTCTGTGGCTTCTACATCCAGAAAAACCGATAAATCGTAATAATCCTTTAAGACCGGATGACAGGAATAAGAGCCTTCCACGATAGTAAGATTTTTGGGAAATACGAAAATAGGTTTTCCCATTTCCTGCTTATGGCAGTTGAAAGGGCGGTAAGAAAATTTCCGTCCTTCATGTAATGGAATCAAAATCTCTTCACAAAATCGCACATAATCCATATTTCCTCCTGCCTGTTGTAAACGTTCCATTGTATTCTGTTTCGAGCACAGGAAAAAATGATCCATATGAATGACGTTGCAATCACACATTTCGGCAAGGCGTGCTGCAAGGGTGGTCTTACCCGCAGCACATCTGCCGTCAATGGCGAGCACTAACGTGCTTCGCTGCTTTATTTCGGTTAGAAGTAATTGTGCAATATCTTTTATCAGCATTTTTATTTACCGAACAGCCAAATTTTCTAACGGCTGTTTTCTCTGAAAAATTACCAAACCCGTACGATTCAATGCGACCATAATAGTAGGAATTAATGTCAACTGCACAACAATTCCAGGAACGGCGTTTAACAAGGCACCTGCTATAAACATCTGCCATGTAAAAGATTTTCCAATAAGCCCAAGCAATACAATCTGGACGATTCCCCAAACAATTCGCCCTGCAAGCATGGCTGCAATCAGAGATCTATAAAGGGAAATCACACATTGCCAATGAGAACGTCCATAGAGCAATCCTATGACCAATCCATAGGTAGCCAATTCAAATGCCATTGCAATGGCTGTCGGGAACAAAGGCGGCATCCCAAATGTAACCGAACGCAGAAACGGAAGAATAAAACCAATCAATGCTCCGTACTGCCATCCGCATATCAATCCGCACAGAATAACCGGAAGATGCATTGGAAGAAACATACTTCCAATTTGCTGAATTTGTCCTGTCAAAAGAGGCAGAACAATACCAACCGCGATAAACATAGCTGATAAAGTAAGTTTTTTTGTTGTTTTATACATTTCGATTTCTCCTCTCATCTATCAATTTCCAAATACCATATGATCTCCTCTGCAATCAAAGTATATGAAAGTGGCTTTGAAATCCACTTAATCTTTTTTCTGAAATTGTTTTACTAAACTTATGCAGGAATCTTGAATCATAAATTATATACTAAATTCCCAGAAACCCTCTTACAAATAATACCGCACATACAGCCCCTACAAAGGGCGCAATCCCAGGGACAAGCAATCCGTATTGCCAATCATTATCCGTCTTATTTTTAATTGGCAGTAGTGTATATGCCAAACGCGGACCTAAATCGCGAGCCGGGTTCATGGCGAACCCTGTAGGACCTCCCAGTCCCATACCTACTGCCCATACCAAAATTCCCACTCCCACAGGAAGCATTTTTTCAGAATACCTTTCAATACCCAGAACTGATGACAAAAATATAAAAGTAGCAAAAGCTTCCACAAAGAAATTTCTCGGAAGATTTCGGATATTTGGGTTAGTAGAAAATATATTTCGGATTGCCACCAAATCAACAACGTCTTCGCTCGCTTTAAAATGATCTGCATACATTACATAAACAATGCATGCTCCGCATAGCCCTCCAAGAAATTCTGCCGCAGAATAGGGTATAAAACAGTTCCACGGAATCATGCCAAGGATTGCCTGTGCAAAAGCCATTGCAGGATTGATGCAGACTCCTCCAAATACCAACAACACGATAGTAATCCCAAATCCCCATGTAGTAATCGCAAATAAATGTCCACTTCCTCTATATTTTGTTTTATTCAAGACTTCGTCACAATGAACTCCAACACCAAAAACAATCATCAGGGCAGTTCCTAAGAACTCTGCCATTATATTATGTATCATCTCTCAAATATCCTTTCATATATTTTTCTCTTATTGTTCTTCTACTACAACACCCAGCCCGTCTGGAATGACAGCGACCTTTGCATTCTTTCCCTTAAGAGCGAATGCTTTTTCCAAAGCTTCATCCACTGTTGATGCCAGTTCCATATGCAACCCCAAAACAAGCTTAGGATCTACAAGATCAGAAACGAGAATCACTTTATGATGCACCAAAATTCTAGCAAGAATCTGGCTAGTCCACTGTTCCGGAGCAGTCTCTAGTCTTGGTGTATGAATTGCTTTTTCCAGAAATTCTCCCGGATCTTTTACATTTGCAATATTATCATAGAAATCCTGTCCTCCATGACCATCACGGCAACCCGCGACCATGATGATTACACCGTCTTCAGGTAGCGTTGCTTCTGCAGCAGTCATTCCCTTAACGGCTTGATAAATATTATGATCCAAAGGATATCCTCAATTTGTGGAAATTGCAATGTCACATTCTACTCTCTTAACAC
>CAZUVY010000047.1:0-22698 GCA_964623905.1 uncultured Faecalimonas sp. | reverse complement strand
GTTGATAATGATATGTGTTGCACCTGAAATTGTTGTTTCAAGAAGTGGACTTGCAACAGCTTGTTTAACAGCTTCAAGAGCTTTGTCATCACCTTTACCATAACCGATACCGATATGAGCAATACCCTTGTCCACCATAACTGTCTGAATATCAGCGAAGTCAAGGTTGATCAATGAAGGTACGTTGATCAAGTCTGTGATACCTTGGATACCTTGTTGTAATACTGCGTCCGCTTTCTTAAGTGCTTCTGGCATAGTTGTTCTTCTGTCAACGATTTCTAATAATTTATCGTTAGGAATTACAATTAATGTATCCACGTTTTCTTTTAATTTTTCGATACCTGCGATCGCATTGTTCATACGTGTCTTAGATTCAAAACGGAAAGGTTTTGTAACTACACCTACTGTTAATGCTCCCATCTCTTTTGCAATACGAGCTACGACTGGTGTTGCACCTGTACCAGTTCCGCCACCCATACCACAAGTAACGAATACCATGTCAGCACCTTTTAATGCTGCTGCGATTTCTTCTGCACTTTCTTCTGCTGCTTTTTCACCCACTTCTGGTTTTGCTCCGGCACCAAGACCTTTTGTAATCTTGTCACCGATCTGCATTAATGTTGGAGCCTTTGATAATTGTAAAGCTTGTTTATCTGTATTAATTGCGATGAATTCAACACCTGCAATTTGTTCGTCGATCATACGGTTTACAGCGTTGTTTCCGCCGCCACCAATACCAATAACTATAATTTTTGCTGCTGCTTCTGATTCGTTTGTTTTAATTTCTAACAAGAGTTTCTCCTCCTTCGTTTCCTTATATATGTTATACGTCCCTAGACTATATCGCATTCTGCCATACAGTTATATAATATAGACTTTTTGGCAAATAATCAATAGGCTTTTTCTTATTTTTTTCTTTTTTTACTCGACAGGTTCTGTAGAATAATCGTCAGAATTTTCTGGATTTAAACCAGTCTCGCCGGCATCAGATCCATCCTGACTTGTCCCTGTCTCATTCTCATTTCCAGTTCCGCTTTCGTCTGTACCAGATTCACTGCTGCCATCTTCTCCCAAAGCACCATTCTGCCCTTCTTCATTCTGAGCATCGCCGGCTGCTGTATTTTCACCAGTTCCATCCTCTCCGAAAGAATCTTCTCCGGTTCCTTCTTCTCCGTCTTCCTGCACTGTTGTCTGATCTGGTTCAAAGCTGATGCTGTCTCCTGTCTTGCTGTAATTCTCCATATGAAGAATTCCTGCTTTTCCCTGGATTTCCTCTTTTTCCAGAATTGGTGGAAGCTGTGTCAACTTCTCACTGAAATTTGTTTTTCCAAGCTGCACACAGACTTCTCCGAAATAGAGATTCATACTGCTGTCTTCCCACACAATCCTATCTGGCACAAGTTCCACAGTATCCAGCGCTGTCAGTATCTTTTCTATTATAGTATAGATATCTTCATCCAGCATCTGTAACCGTTCAAACTGCTTGATTTCTGCCTCTTCTGAATTATGTACGATCACAAGTCCTTCGATCAGATAGATTCCATCCAACGGCTCTGTACTTGTCGTCATCACGAGTCCTTCTTTGTCAAAATATATATACTCATCTCCGTACTGCATTCCTGCCAGAATCTCTTTTTCTGTTACCGTCAGGCGAATCTTCCATGGTGCGCGAAAACTTAATTGAACATCCTCTAAGTAAATCGGCAGTTCATAAGAACCGTATTTGATCTTCCAAAAAGAATACAAAGAATTTCGAGTAAATGTATCCTCTTCAAACCATTCAATAATATCACTTTTCTCACTGTAGTTGTTCCCCTTCACCTCAGTCTCCTGAACATGTGTAAGAAGCAATATCGCCAATGTTATATTTGCAATTGTAAGGAGTAAAACGACTACTGCATAGAAATAATATCCAAATCCTTTTCTCTTCTTTTTCTTTCGCATTGTAATTCCTCCCCTTCTTTTTTATGATACCCACGGATTTCTCCGCTATTTGAGTTCCCCCTGGGTATCATTCTATCAGATTGGATACACTTAGTACAAGCCCCATTTCTAACAGCAGAAATAAAACTGATGTCCCACCATAGCTGATAAACGGCAATGTAATTCCAGTATTTGGAATGGTATTGGTCACAACTGCAATATTCAGGATTACCTGAATCATCATATGTGCCATGGCTCCTGTTGCAATCAAGGAACCAAACATATCTTTTGCTCTGATCGCGATCACAAAGAAGCGCCATATCAAAATCAGAAATAACAGAATCAAAAATGATGCTCCGACGAGTCCCCATTCTTCACAGACAATGGAAAAAATCATATCATTCTGTGCTTCTGGTACAAACCCTAATTTCTGTACACTATTGCCAAGCCCTCTTCCAAATAACCCGCCTGAACCGATCGCATACAGCCCCTGCAGTGTCTGGTATCCTTTTTCATAATTTTCCGGATTCCTCCAGATTGCAAGACGCTCCAGTCGATAACTTTCTAACGCTAAAAAAATGCCAAGAAATCCGATCCCCGTCACTCCAAGCCAAACAAATTGCGCATACAATGGGCTTGCAACAAAAACCAGTATAACCCCAATTCCCAAAATAATGATCGCTGTACTTAGATTGCATGCACCGACCAACCCGACAATTGGAAGAATCAGAATCATCACATACAACAGTGTTTTCATTTTTTTCATCTTGGTACCTTTTTGCACAATGACATGCGCCAGAAATAGAATGACGGCTATTTTGGCAAATTCGGATGGTTGAAATGATAAAGGTCCAAAAGACAACCATCTTTTGGACCCGTTATATTCATCTCCCACAAGCAATACCGCAATTGACAATACAATTGAAATCAGATATGCGGGCACTGCAAACCGCTCCCACACATGATAATCAATATTCGCCATCGCATACATGACCGCCAATCCAAGCGATGTGGCAAATGCCTGTTTTTTTAAATAATAAAATGAATCGTGGAATTTCACCTGACCATTATAAGCACTTGTACTATAAAGGATAACCAATCCTATTATCACCAGTATCAGAACAACTGCAAGAAGACCATAATCAAATCCTCTGCCCTGCTTTGGCTGTGTCAAAATAGCCTTCACTCCTTATAAAGCATTTACAAAGTCTCTAAACTTATCTCCACGTTCTTCATAATTTTTAAACATTCCCCAGCTTGCACATGCAGGTGAAAGTAACACTGCATCACCTGGTTCTGCCAATTTCGCACAAGTTGCAACTGCTTCTTCTAAAGATTCTGTCATGATGATGTTCTCGAATCCAAGATTTCTGGCTGCCTGCGCAATCTTTTCTCTTGTCTGACCTAAAAGAACAAGATATCTTACTTTACCATCAAAGGCTTCGATCCATTCTTCGTATTCTGAATTTTTGTCATAGCCTCCGCCAATCAAAAGTGTTGGGCGATTCATAGCCTGGATGCCTTTGATCGCAGCATCTGGATTTGTTCCTTTGGAATCATTATAATATGCAACACCGTTTTTCTCGCAAACAAATTCGATACGATGTGCAACACCTGCAAATGATTTTACTGTTTCACGAATGATATCCATTGGCACACCATACGCTGCTGCCATAGCTGCCGCTGCCATCACATTTTCATGGTTGTGTGTACCTAAAAGTTTCAGCTCATCTACATGACAGATCTTTACTGGTTCTCCGTCATTGTAGATAATATTGCCATCTTCTAAATAGATACCTCTTTCTAATATATGCTGACTGCTGAAATATAGAACTTTGGCCTTTACCTGTTCGCCAAATTTTCTTGTTACTTCATCTTCATAGTTCAATACGCATGTATCTTCTTCTGTCTGATTCTTTGCAATATCTTCTTTTGCCTGAATATAATTCTCCATTGTATGATGACGATTCAAATGATCTGGAGTAATATTCAGAATCGCACTTACAGATGGTCTGAAATCATGGATTGTCTCTAATTGGAAACTACTTACTTCTGCTACAGCCACACTGTCTTCTGTCATCTTAAGACTTTCCGTTGTATAAGGATTGCCGATATTACCTACAACGAAAACACTTTCTTTATAGTTCTTCATGATCTCACCAAGAAGTGCTGTTGTAGTTGTCTTGCCATTTGTTCCTGTAATTGCAAGTACATCCCCCTTGCCATATGTATATGCAAGTTCTACTTCTCCCGAAATCTTGATTCCGGCATCACGCATTTTATTTACAACTGGCAGATCAGTTGGCACACCTGGGCTCATCACTACCATTTCCAGAGAATCGATCACTTCTTCTGGAAGCTCTCCTAAGATGATCTCAGCCTTTGTGTCTTCTCCAAGCTGTTTTTTCATCTCATCTGGATTCAATGATGTATTTCCATCATATAAAATCACTTCTTTTCCAACTTTTTCTAATAAATTGCATGCTCCGATACCGCTGATACCTGAACCAAATACAAGTACTTTTTTATCCATTTTTTACCTCCAAATTACATTGCCATCAAAGCAATCAGGCAAAGGATTGCTGTAACAATTGAAAATACTGCTACAACTCTTGTCTCTGACCATCCACATAATTCGAAATGATGATGGATTGGTGCCATTTTGAAAATACGCTTTCCGCCTGTTTTCTTAAAGTAAGTAACCTGAATCATAACGGATAATACTTCTACCAGATAGATCAGACCTACGATTACAATAAAGAATGGCATCTGAAGCATATAAGCTGTGGAAGCCACAAATCCACCGAGTGCCAGCGAACCTGTATCTCCCATGAACACACTTGCAGGATATACATTGAATAATAAAAATCCTAATAACGCACCTACTACAGCGCATGTGATTGGTTCAATCCCACTCTGTGTTCCAATTGCTACTACAGTGAAGAAGGTAGCTACCAGAACTGTTACACTAGAAGCCAGCCCATCCAGACCGTCTGTGAAATTCACACCGTTTACTGTTCCGATCACTACGATAAACATAAGCGGAATAGCAAAAATGCCCCAGTCCAGATATTTTCCACCAGAAAATGGAATCAGCCATGTCAAAGGCACATCTGAGATCTTCACCATATAAAATGCAAACACTGCAGTCACAAGAATCTGGAGTGCCATCTTTTGTTTTGGATACAGACCATCTGAACGTTTCATAACTACTTTCAAATAGTCATCTAAAAATCCAATCAGACCAAACCCTACTGTTACAAAAAGAATTGGAATGATCTTTGGATAATCTTTCAAATAAATCAAAGAAGTAAGCGCAATACTTCCCAAAATCATAACCCCGCCCATAGTCGGTGTTCCTGCCTTTTTCAGGTGTGATTGTACACCTTCTTCACGTTCTGTCTGACCCATCTTAAGTTTTCTGAGAATTGGAATAACGATCGGACCCATCACAACGCTAAGTGCAAAAGCAATTAATACTGGTATGATAACTTTATACTCCATAAATACACCTCTTTTATCTCTTTTGTTAGTTTCTCTTTAACCTTATTTAGTATACAACTATTCGGTCGCCTTTTCAATCCCCAGATATGGCAGGATGTTTTCAAAAATTGTTTTAATCACTGGTGCCGCAATCGTTCCGCCATAATAAACGCCCTGAGGATTATGGATTACAATAAGTGCCAGAACCTCTGGATCATCTGCCGGAGCAAACCCGATAAACGATGCAATATATTTATTTGCACTTCTCGGAAGTGTCTGAGAAGTCGCTGTCTTTCCGCCGATCCGATACCCTTCAATATAAGCATTTTTTCCGCCGCCTTCTGACACTACACTTTCCAGAATCATACGCATTTTTTCCGTTGTTTCTTCTGACACCACATTCTTTTCTTCTTCATACGAAAGTTCCTGAATCACCTCTCCATTTTCATCCAACACACGCACACCAAAATGTGGTGTCACTCTCGTCCCGCCATTGATAATGGAACTGACTGTTGTTGCCAATTGAATCGGTGTAATCTGAAATGACTGCCCAAATGTCATTGTCGCAAGTTCCACAAGCCCTACATTTTCTTTTTTATGGGTAATCGTACCAGCTTCTCCCGGAAGATCGACTCCTGTCTTTTTCATCAGACCAAACTTTTCAAAATACTCATAAAACCGATCCACCCCAAGTTCCAGTCCGATATCCATAAATACCGGGTTGCAGGAATTCTGAACTGCCTCTATAAATGTCTCAGCTCCATGACCGCCTGTCTTATGGCATCGGATTTTTCTGTCTTCTACAATTCTATATCCAGGACAATAAAAACTATCCTCCAAACTTACCGTACCTGCTTCCAGGCACGCAGCTGAAGTAATGATTTTAAAAGCAGATCCCGGCTCATACGTGTCATTGATACAACTATTTCTCCACATCTGATTCAGTAGTTCCTGCCGTTCCTCATCATCCACACTCTCTGTATCTATCCCCACAGATTCTAAGGAAAATGGTTCATTTAGATTAAACTCCGGAACATTCACCATTGCAAGTATCTCTCCGTTTTGCGGATTCATGATCAAAATCGAGACCTTGTCTGCCTCTTTTTCTTCCATTACCTTTTCTGCTGCCTGCTGCGCATACGCCTGAATATTGTAATCCAGACTGATCTGAAGCGTATTCCCCGGAATCGCCTCAATTCTGTCCTCGGCAATTCCTTCTAACTCAATCCCTCTTGCATCTGTCGTAGTCAGGATTGTTCCGTTCGTTCCTTTTAAATAGGACTCATATTTTACTTCCAACCCAATAATCCCTTGATTATCTCCACCTGTAAATCCCAACACTTTTGAGGCCAATTCATCATATGGATAGTAACGTTTATAATCTTCATCTACCTTTACACCATCCAGCTCGTAGTCCCTTATCCTGTCTCCAATCGTTTTATCTACATTTGTTTTGATCCGTTCAATCGACGATACCTTTTCTACCCGTTTTCTTACGGTATCTGCATCCATTTCAAGTTCTTCGGAAAGGACTCGGACCACCGTCTCTGCATCTGTTATCTGATTGTGTATCACCGATATGGTACATACCGTTTTATTTGTGGCAAGTACTACCCCATTGGTATCTATGATCTCACCTCTTGCGGCTTTGATCTCACGTTCTCTTTCATGTAAATTTTCTGCTTTCTCCTGATAATATTCTGCATCAAAAATCATAAGATATGTAAGTCTTACGATCAATCCAATCAATACCAGCAGTGCAATTGTAAATACGACCAATATCTTCCTTCGGTTATAAGTTCTGTTTTTCATAAAGAAACCTCATAAACGTGTTTTTTTAATTTATGTACACATTTATGAGGTTATTCCCATTTCCATTATTCAGTTGCTGTCAGATCATCTGTTGTCACTGCTTCTTTTGTGATATCAAGATAAGGGAAGATTTCTTCCATGATCTCACGCGCCAGATCTGTTACATATTTACTTGTATCCTGTGCTGCAACATTCGGCTCATCAATCACAACATAGACCAACACTTCTGGATCTTCTGCCGGAGCAAATCCCATATAAGAAAGTACATAAGTGCCTGCTCCACGCGGATATTTTTCGGCTGTACCAGTCTTTGCTCCAATCGAGTAACCTTCTACCTGTGCATTCTTACCAGTACCGTCTGTCATTGTCTGCTTCATATATTGTTTTAAAAGCTCTGAAGTCTCTTCGGAAACTGTTCGTTTTACCAGCACTGGCTCGATATTTTCAATCACGTTGCCATTTTCGTCCTGAATCTGTTTCACCACATGTGGCTGATAATAATTTCCGCCATTGATCAGTGAACAATATGCAGCGATCATCTGTGTCATCGTCACTTCAAAGTTCTGTCCAAAAGAGTTTGTAGCCAGGTCAACCGGTCCGATCGACTCGATATCCTGTACCAGACCTGCACTTTCGTTTGGAAGATCAATGCCTGTCTTTTGCCCAAATCCAAATATTTCCTGATATCTGAGGAATTCCTCATATCCAAGTTCTTCTGCAATATACATCATAACAACGTTGCATGAATTGGCGATCCCATCGCTCAGCGTCTGAATCCCATGTCCGCTTGTATCATGACAGCTTACATTCGTCTGCCCTGCAATTTTTAAAGATCCGGTACAGTTGAATGTCTCGCTTCCAGATAATACTCCCGTCTCAAGGCCCGCTACTTCTGTAAATGGCTTCACGGTAGAACCTGGTTCATATCGGGATGAAACACAGAAATTACTCCACAGGTCGATCAAAATCGCAGATATTTCTTCTTCCTCCATCGCACTTAATTCTGCATCTGTATAATATTGAGATAAATCGTCAGAATCGTTTAAGTCAAAATTCGGATAAGTCACTTCTGCTAATATTTCACATGTGTTTGGGTCTGCAACGATTACAGCTGTATTTAAACTGCCTTCTCCGTCTCTCGCCTCATTTTTGTGTGCTTCGTTAAATGCAATAACATGTTTTTCCACAATACTTTGCAGAGACAGATCGATCGTCGATACTACAGTGTATCCATTGATGGCTTCTTTGACTGTTCTCTCTAAAGCAGCATCCGAATCCAGATAACCATACTCTCTTCCATCTGTTCCATTCAAAACGTCATTGTAATAAGATTCAATCCCTGACATTCCCACATTTGCCGAATTGGTAAATCCGATCACATCACATGCAAGTGTGCTGTATGGATAAGTACGCTTATAATTTTCTTCCAGCCATACAGTCGATAAGTCTTCGTATTCTTCCAGATAAGCCTGCGCTTCTTCATAGCTTACTTTCTTTTTCATGATTTCATAGCGACTGCTGATCTTATTTTCAATCTTGTCATCTACAACAGATGGATCGATCCCGAAAAATTCCGAAAGAGCCAGTTTTGTTGTATTAATACGCTCTGTCTTTTCTTCCTCATCTAAATCTTCATCGCCTGCCATGGCATATACATCCAGAATCACATTGTATACACGTTCGCTTGTCGCCAATACATTTCCATTGCGGTCCACAATATCGCCGCGCTTGAACATAATCGTCCTACTATTGTACTGCTGCTGATTCAATACGATCTTTGTATATTTTTCCCCGTTTGTGGCATTAATATAAGTAATTTTCCCTATCAAGAAAACAAAAGCTAGTATAATTGCGATAAACAATATTACTAGCTTTTTTTGCATTCTCTTGGGAAATTTCTGTCTGATAAACTGCCATCTTCTTCGCTTTCTACTTGACATCATTTCACCTTATTTCAGAATATTTATTTACTTTGCTGCAATTATTCCACGGTATCAGCACCTTCAAGAATGCCGCTTTCTGGAATTTCGGAATACTGTACAACGGCGTTACTTGTAGGATCTTCATATTTTACAACTTGTCCATCCTTTGCATAAACCATTCCCAACTCGTTCATTGCTCTTTCGCGGATCTCCTCCAGATTCATAGAATCCATAACCGAGTTGTATTTTGTTGTATTCGCTTCTTTCTTGTCTTCTAATTCTTGTTGTAATGAAGTAACGTTTTTAGAACGTGTTGTCACTTCTGCCTGCAATTGCAGATATTGCACACAGGCAATCAATGCAACTACTGCTGCAAACGTAAGAAATACAACATATCCCTTACTCATATGTAACGCGTTCTTTTGATTTTTCTTAACGCGCTGGCTTACAACCTTAGGCTTTCTCTCCAGTTCTCGCTGAGGCGCAGTGTTCTCTTTGCGAACTGTATTGCCATATACATATGATGCCATTATTTTCACTCCCCTTTTTTACTACTAACTTCTTTCAAAGATACGAAGTTTTGCGCTCTTTGAACGACTGTTTTCTTCCAATTCTTCTTCCCCAGGAAGAATTGGTTTCTTCGTAATCACCTTTCCCTTTGATACATTTCCACAGACACAGACCGGGAAATGACTTGGACATGTACAAGGATTTTCATTCTTTCTGAAAATACCTTTTACAATTCTATCTTCTAAAGAATGGAAGGTAATAATACAGATTCTTCCATCTTCATTTAGCAAATCAATCATATCGTCCAGGCTGTCGCGTAATACTTCCAACTCTCGGTTCAGTTCAATACGGATTGCCTGAAATGTTCTTTTTGCAGGATGTCCTGCCGTCTTTTGAAATTTCATCGGTATTGCTCTTTTGATGATCTCGATCAATTGACCTGTAGTTTCGATTGGACCTTTCTCGCGCTCCATCACAATGTGTTTTGCAATGTTTTTCGCGAACTTATCTTCCCCATAGTCGCGAATGATACGAAAAAGATCCATCTCACTATAGTCATTGACGATGTCCCTGGCCGTCATTGTCTGACGTCTATCCATCCTCATATCCAAAGGAGCATCTACCCGATAGGAGAATCCTCGTTCTGCCGTATCTAACTGATATGATGATACGCCCAGATCGAGCACGATCCCATCTACTTTGTCAATTCCTAATTTTTGAAGCTGCGACTTCATATCACAATAGTTGCTTCGGACTATAGTAACTTTCTCCCCAAAGTCGCTTAAGCGGGCGCTTGCAGCCTCGATCGCTGCTTCGTCCTGATCTATACCTATAAATCTCCCCTTGTTACTTAGCTGCTTACAAACTTCGTAAGCATGTCCGCCTCCACCAAGCGTACCATCGACGTAAATACCGTCCGGCTTGATGTTGAGTCCGTTTACAGTTTCTTCCAACAACACTGATTTATGCTTAAATACCATTTCATCCTCCAAGATGTGAATTCTATCTGCTATTAGATGCTAAGTCCTAACTCTTCCATCTGACTTGCAATATCATCCATATTTTCTTCTACAACAGCATTATTTTCATCCCATTTTGCCTTATCCCAGATTTCCACTCGTTCCAATACTCCTACAAGAACGACTTCTTTATCTAATCCGGCAAAACTTCTAAGCGCTGAAGAAATCAACACTCTCCCTTGTTTATCAAGAGTGCCATCCACTGCACTTCCTAAGAAGAAACGAGTAAATGTTCTAGCGTTTTTATTCGTAAGTGGTAAGGTTCTTAGCTTTTGCTCGAAGATTTTCCATTCATCGACCGGGTACAGGAATAAACATCCATCCAATCCTTTTGTGATGACGAAATCGTCACCCAGGATCTCACGAAACTTGGAAGGGACAATTAACCGCCCTTTCGAATCGATACTATGAATATATTCCCCCGTTAACAATGAATTCACCTTCTCCCCAATGGGGTCTGCCACTTAGTCCCCCACAATCTTGCACTAATCTACCACAAATCACCACTTAGTGATATTGTAAAACACTTTATAAGCGATTTCAAGGTCTTTTTTCATATTTTTAATGATAAATGGATGGTAAATATTTGAAACGTGGAACTAAATTTCTCAAAAAAGACAAAAAAATCCCCACTTCGTATCTTCTTATGTAATACGAAGTGAGGATTCACTGCTTTCTTAATATGTAATTATTCTATTCTGCTGTTTCTTCTGCGTTAAGGCTGTCTACATAATCATCGATCGCACTGTAATCTGCAACTACTGCTTCACGTTCTTTGTTGCTCTGATGATAATCAACCGCTGAATGTCCAACCCAGAAAATTGCTGCTGCTAAAATGAGAACTGCAACACAGTTTGTGATCATTCTTGTTCTCTTTTGCTTTTTCATCGTCTGTTTACGATTGGCTTTTTCTTCTTTGTATTTTGTAACTTTTTCCTGGCTCATCTATGTCATCCTCCAACTTTTATTTTTCAATTTGTCATATATGATATACCGTCAAATTCAGTCTATTACGATAATACCACTATATTTCGAATCTGTCGAGTCATTTTCTTTTCGATACTTCGAATTATCCTGTTTCTTCTATTTTAATCCTTCTGGATACCCCAAGTGCAATTCCCATTTCTGCCATTAAGAACAAAATGGAGGTACCTCCGTAGCTTATAAAAGGAAGCGTGATCCCTGTTGTCGGAATAATATTCAGCACTACGCAGACGTTTAAGATCACTTGTATTGCAATATGGGCAAATATACCTGTCACCATCAGGGAACCGTACAAATCCGGTGCATTCTGTGCAATAAACATCAGTCGATATAATAACATACCGAAAAGTGTCAGCATCACGATCGCACCAAATACGCCTAATTCTTCACATATGATTGCAAGAATCATATCGTTCTGCACTTCCGGAATCACCATCTTCTGTGCACTGTTCCCAAGGCCTTTTCCAAAAAATCCGCCTGAACCGATTGCATACAGTCCTTGCAGAACCTGAAATCCACCTTCGGATGAATATTCTTCCGGATGAAGCCATACCAGAATTCTTCCGATACGGAAATTGGAACTTGAATCCATTAATACATCCAGAATCTTTACCACAATGATGATCAAGACACTTCCCACGCCTGCCAGACCTACAAAAGGCGCAGTGAGTGGATGAACCACAAACAGCATAACGCAGACCATCCCAAGTACAATGATAGCGGTACTTAAGTTATCTGTTAGAAAATAAACACCTGCCGCTGCTGCTGCTCCCCACAGAAAAATCTCACCAAAAACTTTCCAGTCTTTGATCCGCTTTCCTGCTTTACAGATCAACAACGGTATAAACATAATAACGGCAATCTTCATTGCTTCTGATGGCTGCATTGTCTGACCAAGCGGAAGCTGAATCCATCTTCTGGCTCCATACGCTTCTACACCAAGCGGAGTCAAAACCAGCGCCATCAAAATAAACGAAATCCAATAGGCGGCTTTTGCCAGTTTTGCATACCAGTGATAATGAATGATCGATACAAAAAGCATAACACCGATACTTCCGGCACTGATGATTGCCTGTCTTTTAAAGAAATACATACTGTCGCCAAACTTCAACTGTGCGCTGTAGGAGCTTGTACTATATAACATGACCAGACCAAAGCATACGAGAAATACTACGATTGCAAGCAAGCTGTAATCAAAATACTGAATTTTCTTCTGCCGCTCTTTTTTATTCACATCGACACTCCTTTTCTTTTCCGCAAAGTGAAGGATGGACTGGTTTGCCATTTGCAAAGAATCGATCATACCAGATCAGGAAAATGTATACAGTCCAAATCTTACGACTGTTGTCATGCTTTCCTGCCTTGTGTTCTTCAAGCAATCGATTTAAATAATCCAGTTGGAAGAACTGCTCGGCTTCTTTTGATTGGAACATCGCTTTCACGCGATTGTAATATTTCTCTTCTCGCAGCCATACACGAATTGGAATTGGAAATCCCAGTTTTTTCTTTTCTGCAGTCTTACTGCGGATCACACGATCTGCTGCGGCACGAAGTGCGATCTTGGTCTTTGGCGCATTCACTTTATACTCTAACGGCAATGTCTGCGCAAGTTCCATGACCTTTTTATCCAGAAATGGCACACGCACTTCCAGAGAGTTGGCCATTCCCATCTTGTCACCTTTCATCAGAATGTCATGAACCAGCCAGAGATGAATATCTAAATACTGCATCTTTGTAACAGGGTCTTTTTCTGCAACTCTTTCAAATAATGGCGCTGTCACCTTCATACAGCCCGGTCTGCATCCTTTTTTCAGCAGCTTATTTGCCTCTTTTTCCGAGAAAATATTGGCATTTCCTATATATCTCTCTTCCAGAGTCTTCCCGTGTCTGATCAAGAAACCGCGTCCTTTCATAGAACGTGGCATACAATTCTCTGCAAACTTTCCAAGCGCTTTTCGGATAAAAAATGGAATCTTATCAAATCCTGTATATTCCAATGGCTCACAATAAATATTGTATCCACCAAACAATTCGTCCGAACCTTCTCCGGACAATACTACTTTTACCTTCTTAGCAGCTTCTTTACTCAAAAAATAAAGTGCGATCGCAGCAGGGTCTGCGACCGGTTCGTCCATATAATACATGGCATCCGATAAACAATCCCAATACTCATCCGGTTCGATGATCTTGCTGTCATTCTTCATATTGATGCTCTTTGCAAATTCCTTTGCATCACGAATCTCGCTATATTTCTCTTCTCCAAATCCAACCGTAAATGTACGGTCAACCTGTCCAAGATATGCCATATAACTTGAATCCACACCACTCGATAAATACGAACCAACTTCTACATCGCTGATCTTGTGAGCTGCAACAGATTCTTTCATTGTTGCTTCTACTTCGTCCACAATCTCTTCAAATGTTTTTTCTGTATCTCCCGTGAACTGTGGTTCAAAATATCTCGTGATCTCTAGCTCACCATTTTGATAAGTGAAATAGTGCCCTGGCTGAAGACAGAAAACACCTTTGAAAAAGGTCTCATTAGTAGGTACAAACTGGAAAGAAAGATAGTTTCCCAGTGCCTCTTCATTAAACACCTTATCAAACTTTGGATGTTCTACAAATGATTTAATCTCAGAACCAAACAAAAAACAATCATTCATCTTTGCATAATAGAATGGTTTGATTCCAAATATATCTCTTGCCCCGAACAGTTTCTTCTGAACCCTGTCCCAGATTACAAATCCATACATTCCACGAAGACGATCCACCAACTTTTCACCCCATTCTTCATATCCATGAAGCAAAGTCTCTGAATCCGTATGAGTTGTAAAAACGTGTCCTGCATCTATCAATTCTTCTCGAAGTTCTTGATAATTATAAATCTCTCCATTAAACGTCAAGACCTTCGTTTTATCTTCATTGTATAATGGCTGGTCTCCCGTCGCACTAATATCAATGATACTTAATCGACGAAATCCAAGTGCCGCATCCTCATCCACAAATGCCCCAGAGCTGTCAGGTCCGCGATGTACGATTGTATTCATCATATTTTCTAAAACCTGTTCTCGATTGTCTACTTTTCCAATAAAGCCTGTAAATCCACACATACATTTTCTCCTTTTATGACTTACCTGTTGTTCAGTTTCTATGTTTTTGCGTATTCACATAATTATACAGTTCTCATTATACCCACATAGTATTCCAAAAACAACTTGTTTTTTACACCTTTTTTCTTCGTAAACATACAATATAGTATATCTATTCAGGAAAGGGAAATTTATGTATGCCAAATTATAGAAATAATAATATGCCATACGGAAATTATCGACAGCCAGTTGTTGAACGCACTGTTGTCAGAGATATCTTTGTCGATATGCCGATTGGTATGGCTTATGTACCATGGCAGAAATGGCAGAATATTTACGATGCTGAAAAAGGATTCTGTAATGGCACGATTTTTCAGGATTTGAATTTGCCATTTTTAGGAACGGGAGGCGTGCTTCGATGAATAAACCTAGTAGAAATGATCTGCTCCGCTGGATCAATGTGGTGAGTTTTGCAGTGGATGATGCACAGCTCTTTCTAGATACCCATCCAGAAGATCAGACGGCACTCGCCTATTTTCATGAATACAACAAGCTTCGCAATCAGGCGCTCCGCGAATACTCCAAATATTATGGTCCGCTCACCATCGACACCACATCTGAATCGTGCACGGATCGCTGGAATTGGATTCAGGAACCATGGCCATGGCAGGAAGGAGGATGCTAGTCTATGTGGAATTATGAAAAACGCTTACAATATCCAGTAAAAATCACCCAGACCAATGCAAAACTGGCGCAGGTCATCATTAGTCAATTCGGCGGACCCGACGGCGAGCTCGCGGCGTCGATGCGTTATCTTTCTCAAAGATATACCATGCCTTATAAAGAAGTAACTGGTATATTGACAGATATTGGTAATGAGGGGTTGTTATTGCACACCCCTTGACTCTGGGAATCTGTCTCAGACAGATTCCTGTGGTCACTTGGATGGTTCAATTCAGATAGTTTCTGGAGAACGAAAATCCACTTCTGCGGAAGTAAGTTCAATTTCACCTCCACTCGCTGGTCCGGATAGACAACCATCTGATCTAACACATTTTTATAGAAGATTTCGCTCTCTGTAAGTCCCGATACCATATCCGTCACCTGTTTTCGCACATCACTTTTTAAAGAGTCTGTTTCATAGTGAATCTGTTCTCTGGCTTTGACTGCTTGTAGTCGTTCTTGTAATTCACTCATCTGTTTGTCATAGCGTTCGTTCATCATTCGCATATCCTCCTTGGTAATATTCTTTGAAAAGAAAGCATCCAGTACGTTCTGCTTCTTATCTATAATCTGTTCCATTTCATATTGTAGTTTTTCTTCTGAATCAAAATCATCGTTTTCGCAGTTTGAAATGGCATCCATGGCAATAGACACTACATTATTAATAATCCATTTCTTATCCATCTGGATAGTACTTAAAGACTGCTTCAGCATATCCATGGCAAGCTCATCTCGAATCTGTCTGCCAATGTCACACCCAACCTCATTTCCCCTCGAATCCTGGTGCACTCGCCCTTCATTTGCAGCCGTGATGCACCCCCAACGCTTGTAGGTGGAACCATCCTTACGTTTGCGTTGACGGGATACAAAACTGGCACCACATTCACCACATTTAATCTTACCGGAGAAAACATAGCGGTTAGAATGTCCTTTCCCGTAATTGCCATTAAGATTACGTTTTGCCAATTCTTCCCGTACCAAATTCCAAAGGTCACGGTCAATAATAGGTTCGTGATGGTTCTCAATACAAATCATTTCTTCCTCGCCGTGATTATATTTCTTCGCATGGGTTAGATAATCGGGCGTGATTGTTTTCTTCTGCACCAAATCGCCTACATATTTTTCGTTCTTTAGAATCTTGATGATATGGGTGTTACTCCATTTCGTGTTGCCAGTATAGCTTTTGTATCCTGCTTCACGGAGCTCTCTTGCAATAACAGAAGTGCCTTTCTTCTCATTTCCATATTTGTGAAAGATAAGTTTCACGATCTCAGCACCTTCCGGATTAATGGTCATCTTTCCATCTTTCACATCATACCCCAGCATAGACCGTCCAAAGACAACGCCTTGCTCCATCCGTCGAGCCTGCCCCCATTTTACACGGGCAGAAGTTTTTCGACTTTCCTCCTGTGCAAGAGAACCCATGATAGAAAGTTTAAGCTCTGCGTCTGCATCAGATGTTGCAATACCATCATTCAAGAAAATCACATAGACACCTAATGCCTTTAGCTCACGGGTATAAGAAATGGTGTCTAAGATATTTCTCGAAAAACGACTGACTTCCTTGGTGATGATGATATTAAACTTGCCCATGTGTGCGTCGTTAATCATCTGATTGAATTTCACACGCTTCTTGGTAGAAGTACCTGTGATACCTTTGTCGGCATAAATTTCGTATAACTCCCAATCCGGCTGTCGGTCGATATATTCTTTAAAATATCTCTGCTGAGATTCAAACGAATTCGCCTGGTCGTCTTTGTCGGTGGATACACGACAATAACTTGCTACTTTAATCATTTGCGTCACCTCCGATTACAGTATTGCATGAAAGTTTCTTTTTGACGAATGTACGGAGTTGTTCTTTCAATGTTGCTTCCGCATATCGATACTGCATTTCATCCAGAGTCCCCAATTCCTTAAGAGCCAGCAACATGGCTTTCTGATATTCAAACAGAAATTCACTATCTGAATCCAAAATGATTTCTCGGTTGTTTTCGATGCTCTGTAAAACAGCCTTGTCTTCCATGTTGCTGACCTCCTTCCTAATCCATATTTATTCAATGGGCTTGGGCACTTTGTATCATTTGCCTGTCAACTGCTTGTACAATTTCAGGTTTTCTTTCGCCTTCGCCAAACGGAGACTTTCTCCATCAAAGCAAACTGGAATGCACATTTCCAAGATGCGATCAAAGATTCTTTTCTCCGTAATATCACAAGGGTCTTTTAATTCCTGTAAACTAAGATTGGTTGTAATAATCGTTGGTTTCTTTGCAAGATATCTACCGTCAATGATTCCAAAAATCTGCTCTCTGGCATAATCGGTACGACGTTCCATCCCGAAATCATCCAGAATTAGTAAGTCACAGATCCGAAAACTTTTCAGATAATCATCCTTCTCACGAGCTGTCATTCCTGGCAAATGATTTAGTATCGTTCCGAAAGTACACATTTTCACATCCACCAATTGTTCAATTAGTGCGTTGGCTATACAGGCTGCTGCAAATGTCTTGCCATTGCCGGTTAACCCCCAAAAGAGAAGTCCTAAGTTTTCATTCCGCATCTTATGCCAATTTTCAACATAGGCATGAGCCTCTTTCATCTGTGGAACTGAACCATTATCATTCTCAAACTTATAGCTATAAAGTGCGGTTGCGTCACCAAATGCAGTCTGCCGTCTCCAAAGCAGAATATTTTCTTTTTCAAAATTATCTATCATAAGCTTTCATCCTCCCCATGTTGGTAATAGTTTTCTTTTTCATGCCGTTTCTTTTTGTTGTTCGTAGGAACTTTTTGCCCTGTATGGGTGGTTGCTTTTGAACTGGTGACAGGACGAAAAGATTCTAATGATAAGGGCTTTATGCTCCCTTCAGGAATGTTCAGAAAAATGTGATTCGGTCCATTCTTGGTTTCTCGCATTTTCCAAATTAATCCCTTTTGTTCTAAAACCTTCAAGTTTCGTTTTACAGCAGTATCACTGATGGATAAAGTCTCTGCTAATTTATCTATGGGATAGATTACATATACAGCTCCAGTTCCATCGGAATACCTGTTTTTCTGTGAAAGAGTTGCTCTATCCAAAAGGACTGCATATAGCAGAATCGCTGTGCTTGGAAGTTTCATTTCCAGAAGCTCTCTTGGAACAGGCATGTAGCCCGTTAGAGAAGTACTGAGGGTAAATGGATGTAGACTGAACTCTTTCACGGCAATTTCTCCTTTCGTTTGGTATGGTGCCATTATAACTATTCAGTTTGGAGGTGTAAGGAAATCACGCATAATTACAATTTCAGGGGATTTGATGTGGAAAATTGTAAAAATGCAATCTGAATGACATAAAAAATACGTTCATCTGTTTCAACTGCATGGTATAATACAGTAATCAAAACGATGAACGTATCAGGAGGAAATGTTTATTGAAAACAATTGGAGAACGAATCGTAGACTTACGTGAAAGTAAAGACATGAAACAGAAGGTATTAGCTGAACACCTTGGCATTACAGCTGGTCAGCTTTCCAGAATAGAAAAAGGGGAAACCACGACATTAAGCAGTGATATTCTGATTGGACTTACCAAAGAATTCTCTGTATCAGCAGATTATATTTTGGGATTGACACCTGTTCGTAACAACAACCACGAATTATCGGAACTGCATCTCACAGAGAAGGCTTGTGAAAAGCTAATTAGAAATGAAATTGATGGTGATACCTTGAGTCGTTTAATGGAGCACGAACAATTTGGACTGTTTATCAGAAACAGTAAAATATATTTCCATGATATTTATGCGGATGGGTTTTCTGCTCGAAACGACATCTTGAACGCAGGGATAGCATTTCTTCGTGCAAATGCTGACGATATGGAAAATCCGCACGCAGTAAGAGATGGTGCTAATCATATTCAGAAAGCAAAGACTGGTCCTATGGATACGGAACAGGAAGAACTGAAACGTCTTATCTTTAAAATTCTGAAAGAAACGAAACAGACAATTAAGGATGAGCCGGAAAAAGCAGGATTTGTGGATGAACGCAAGGTATCCAATAATGAGCTTAAGAATCGAATTCAAGAAATCGGAAAAGAAGCTTATGCAGATAAGTCACTTAACTCCGAAGAACGATTAGACTGGATTACAGAACAGACCATGGAAGCCGTCAGCCAGCAGACAGGGATTAAGGGTAAGCCATTGAATGTGTTTGGGTGGATTTATAAGAAAATACTTAAAATGACAGGGAAACCAGAAGAATAAAGAGGAGAATTTTATGTGGAGTGAACAAGAAGTAATCGATTATTTTTATTCTGAAACAAAGGATATCGAATTGGCAGATATAACATTGGTCGAAACAAAGCATTCTTACTTTGACACAATTGATTGTTATCATATTTCAACAGTTCAGGAAATTGATTTTTATATCTTTGTAGGTGACACTACATTAACCAATATTTATCCTGCAAGAAAGGATGAAACTTTAGATGAAGTATATTATAAACATGTTGGCTTTATCGCTGAATATGCATCTGTCGCTTTAAACAATAATTTCATTTTAGATTTTATTAAAGATACCTCTGTCTTCCCAATTTTAGATAGGCGTATGAATGAAATCTATGAGGATATTACACTTAACAAAAACGCAAGTCAGTTATCGGGATTAGCCAATCAAATACGTGATTGTTATATTATTTTGACAGATTATTTAATGAACAAGGTACGTACTCAAAATCCAAATTTCAAGAACGACAATTTTAAAGACAACCTGTCTGAATTTATTTCCTACGTTTTACCTGGACAGCAATCAGAAGCTCGAAGAAATGTCATTAATACAATTGCGCAAAAAGGTTGGAAATTAAATTCTGAATTAGTCCATAAAAATTCAATAACTGTTTTTGATATATTAATTTCATATAATATTCTTCAATTTGTGGTATCTACAGTAAGTAACATTATCGTTGGTAATAATATGCCATTTAATAAAATCAAGTGTCCGAAATGTAAAGGAGAACGTCATACTTTACAACAAAATAGTGACTGCAAAGACTATAATTATATGTGTGAGGACTGCGGTCATGTATTTAAGGTTTCGCTCAATGATATTATCAAAACACTGTAAACGAATCGAGGAATGAAACATGGATATTTCTACAGTACTAAAAGAACACGAAAAACATGCAGTAAAAATAGATGAGCTTACAATTTCAAACGATTACGAAGGATTGAAATTATATTTAGATCAGTTTACAGATATTACTTTTCCTTATGATGAACCGGAAAGCTCATGTATGCTTTATTATCTTGGCACAGGTTATGGAACATTAGCAACCCATTATCAAAAAGACGACTTGACTTCTAAAGATGCTACTGAATATCGCAAACGTTCATTTTCATATCTGAGAAAAGCGATTGAGTTATTTGAAATACATGGAAATAATTTAATATTATTACTTCGTGCTTATACAAATTACGCAAATGAATTAGATTCTTGTGGGCGAGTAATAGAAGCAATTAGAATATATAGAAAAGCGCTCGCTCTTGCTCCAAAGTTTAGTATGGCTCGTGGAAATTATGGGAGAGCTTTGCAATTTTATGCAAACAAAGTTAATGATTCTGGTCATTACAAGGAACTTCATCATTTTGCTTATCAAGCCATGGCAAAGGCTTTAAAAAATCCAGATGGTAGTTTATATAAAGACGCAATAATCTATTTTGACAAAAAACTCAAGGAATATGAAACATTACAAGATAAAACAATTTTATCCAAGCCAATTGTTTTTAAAGAATATGGGTTGGGTAAATCTGACGAACGAGACTATCGTTTGTGGTGTCTTGAACATCATTTATTTTTAAATCCACTCAACGATTTAATAGAATTGGAATCTGCCTTTGCACATGATCCTTTAACAATTACAACATATACTGAAAATCCTTCTATAGATGGACAAATGTCCGATGAAAATTTCAATCCTCCGAAATGGTTTGCTATGTTGAATCAGTTAAAAGAAGAGTACATTTATGCCAGATATTTGTGCTATGAAGGTTCTCAAAAAACAAGAGGACGTCACTATGCAGACAAAGGTGTAAAATTGACACTATCCAGTTGTGATTATGTCAATTATTCTATAAGACTTGAGCAGTTAAAATCAGCATTTAAAAATTTGTTTTCTATATTTGATCAAATTGCTTTTGTCGTAAACGAATTTTGGCAGCTGGGATATACAGAAAAACAAGCCGATGGAAATAGAGTTTTTACAAAATGCAAAAAATATCCAAACAATAATGTGTCATTACAAGCTTTACGTTGGAGCTACATAGAATTTTATGACACATTTGGAATTTCAGAAAACGCATCAGAATGGGATATAAAAGAGTTAAGAAATGCATTTGAACACAAATTTGTAAAAATTCATGAATATCCATGTACAAATAAAATAAAAATAGCCTCAGATAGATTTTATCATATTAGCGAAAACGACTTAGTAAAATATACACTACGCTTACTGGAACTATCAAGAGAATTTATCATAGAATTAGTTTATGCGATTGGCATTGAAGAAAGCAAGAAAACACATGACAGAAGTAATGTTGTAAAATTAGACATAGACGATTATGAGGATAGTTGGAAATTATAAAACCAAGGACTGTTTTTACAAAAGCTCATTTATATTTAATAAGCTGAAGTCCATAATTTGTAAAATCCAGATGCTATCTAGCGTTAGCATCTGGATTTTCTGTCTTATAGTTCTCCATCGAGATCTAAAATTGTTGCTTGTGTTTTCATTGCAATTCTACCTTTTGCAGCAAAATGGCTTTTGCTTCCTATAGAATCTGCTATAGATTTTATTTTAGTTTCATCTCCATTAATAAAGAGATTTAAGTATTGAGTCGCACGTGAACATGCGACATAAAACATTCGTTTTCGTTCATCATCTAAAAAGTTACTTTCATCAATATCAATAATTATTACCACTCGACTTTCAAGTCCTTTAAATTTACTTGCTGTAGTAAATAAAATTGAAGAATCTGTTTTTTCACGTGTAATTGGTATACCCGCAATTCGATTAACATGTCGAAGAATCGAATTTTCTTCTGTTTTCAACGAAAGAATAACAATATCTGAATAATCATATCCATAATGTTCTCCTACCAATATTCTAAGAAGTTTCGCCAATTTTGTTACCGGTTCTCCTTTCACAAAACTTATTGTTGTTGGATTACCATTTATCATCATTATTTTCTTATTTAATGAAAT
>CAZUVY010000046.1:0-22719 GCA_964623905.1 uncultured Faecalimonas sp. | reverse complement strand
GGAGAACTTCACTGTATCGGTGCAACAACATTGGATGAATACAGACAATATATTGAGAAAGATGCAGCACTGGAAAGACGTTTCCAACCAGTTATGGTAGATGAACCATCGGTAGAAGATGCGATTTCTATTTTACGTGGTCTGAAGGAGCGCTACGAAGTATTCCATGGTGTAAAGATCACAGATGGTGCTTTGGTTGCAGCGGCTACATTATCAAACCGTTATATTTCAGACAGATTTCTGCCAGACAAGGCAATCGACCTTGTGGACGAAGCCTGTGCGTTGATCAAGACAGAACTGGATTCGATGCCGACAGAACTGGATGAACTGAACAGACGTATTCTTCAGCTCAAGATTGAAGAGACCGCACTGAAAAAAGAAGATGACAGATTAAGTAAAGAACGTCTGGAAAACCTGCAGCAAGAGCTTGCTCAGCTTCAGGAAAGCTTTGCAAATCAAAAAGCACAGTGGGACAATGAAAAGTCGTCTGTTGAACGCCTGCAGAAGATCCGCGAAGAGATTGAACAAGTCAATCAGGAGATTCAAAAGGCGCAGCAAGGCTATAATTTTGAAAAGGCGGCTGAACTTCAATATGGCAAACTTCCACAATTGACAAAACAGTTGGAGGAAGAAGAAGAAAAAGTAAAAGCACGCGAGATGACTTTGGTTCATGAAAGCGTAACAGAAGATGAGATCGCAAGGATCATCTCAAGATGGACAGGAATTCCGGTTGCAAAATTAAACGAAAGTGAAAGAAGCAAGACACTTCATTTGGACGAAGAACTTCATAAGAGAGTCATTGGTCAGGATGAAGGTGTTACAAAGGTAACAGAAGCCATCATCCGTTCCAAAGCGGGTATCAAAGATCCAAGTAAACCAATCGGTTCCTTCTTATTCTTAGGACCAACCGGGGTAGGTAAGACAGAGCTTGCAAAGGCACTTGCAGAGAGTCTGTTTGATGATGAAAGTAATATGGTCCGTATCGATATGAGTGAATATATGGAGAAATATTCGGTATCCAGATTAATCGGAGCACCTCCGGGATATGTTGGATACGACGAAGGCGGTCAGCTTACAGAAGCTGTGCGAAGAAAACCATATTCTGTTGTACTGTTTGATGAAGTAGAAAAAGCACATCCAGATGTATTTAACGTGTTGTTGCAGGTTTTGGATGATGGCCGTATTACGGATTCACAGGGAAGAACCGTGGACTTTAAGAATACGATTCTGATCATGACATCCAATATTGGTTCGGCTTATCTGTTAGATGGCATCGATGAAAATGGTGAGATTCGTGAAGAAAATGAAAAGATGGTAATGAATGAACTTCGTGCACATTTTAGACCAGAATTTTTGAACCGTTTGGATGAGACGATCATGTTTAAACCACTTACAAAGAATGATGTAGGACATATCATTGATTTACTCATGAAAGATGTAAACAAACGTCTGACAGAACGTGAGATTTCAATTGAGCTTACAGATGCGGCCAAAGCATTTGTAGTAGAAGGTGGTTACGAACCAATGTATGGAGCAAGACCACTGAAACGATATCTGCAAAAACATGTAGAGACACTTGCAGCCAGATTGATTCTGGAAGGCAATGTGGGAAGATGCGATGTGATCGTGATCGATGTGAAAGATGGCGCATTGAGCGCCAGAGTAAAAGAACAATTAAGTTCTGATCATATGTAAATAGAGTGTAGCTCGCTGCTGTTGGATTGGCAAATTCCAATAGCAGTGAGCTATCGCTTTTCATGATGATTCCAAAATACTTGATTTTTTTGAAAATATGAATTAGAATGGACTAACTTGAGGAATAGAAAGAAGGCGAATAAATTGATCCATATTTTAGAGCATGTATTTATGCATACATTAGAAGATACATTGAAGTTGATTCCGTTTTTGTTCCTGACTTATCTTGCAATGGAGTATCTGGAGAACAGAGCAGCAGAGAAGACGGTGGCTGTGTTATCCAATACTGGTAAAAAAGGTCCGGTCATAGGCGGATTGCTGGGAATTATTCCGCAGTGTGGTTTTTCGGCAGCGGCAGCAAACCTCTATGCAGGCGGCGTTATCACAGTTGGAACTATGGTCGCAGTGTTTCTGTCAACGTCAGATGAGATGCTTCCAATCCTGATATCGGGAAGGGCAGAGACGAAAGAGATCTTGTTTATTTTAGGGGCGAAGGTTCTTGTGGGAATCACAGCGGGTCTTTTGGTAGATGTTATAGTTCGTAAGATGAATGGCGGAAAGCAAAAAGGTCTTCATATTCATGAAATCTGTGAAAGGGATCACTGTCATTGTGAAGAAGGCAGCATTTTGCAGTCTGCGTTGATTCATACAGTTCGTATTACACTTTTCATTTTTGTATTGCTTCTTGGAATTAATCTGGCAGCAGAATGGATTGGTATGGAACGACTCATTGCTTTGGCGGCAGGATATCCAATACTTAGTATCTTTTTAGTAGGCCTGATCGGAATGATTCCAAATTGTGCAGTTTCAGTTGCAATTACCACGTTTTATCTGGAAGGAGTACTTTCTTTTGGAAGTATGTTTGCAGGACTTCTTGCTTGTGCAGGAATTGGGATTGTGATATTGTTTAAAATGAATCGAAACTGGAAAAAGAATGTGATTATCATGAGCGGTATCTATGCAATCAGTGTATTTAGTGGGATTTTGTTGGAAATATTGCTGTAAATTAGGAAATCCAACCATTAGTTGAGGGAATATTCTCCGGATAGTTGAGGAAATCCAACTGTCAAACGCTTCTGATTCCAGTATCTGTCAGATAAAATAAAGGCACAACAAAACAATAGGAGGCAAATAATGGGAACTACATTAGGTGAAAGATTAGCAGCTTATAGAAAAGAAAAAGGAATGACACAGGAAGCTGTTGCTGAAAAATTAGGTGTGTCTGGTCAGGCAGTATCAAAATGGGAGAATGGAAACTCATATCCGGATATTACAGTATTGCCGGTGATTGCAGAATTATTTGAAATTACAACAGATGAATTGCTGACAGGAAAGAAGAAGACGGAGACGTATCTTGTTCCAGTGGAACAGCGTAAAAAGATCGAAGACATGATGATGATCGTCCACGTAGATTCACATGAAGGAGATAAGGTCAGAGTGAATTTGCCGCTTGCACTGGTAGAAGTCGGTGTGAATATCAGCACAAGTTTTCCGCAGGTTACGGAAAAAGCACCGGGACTTGGAAATATTGATTTTAATCAGATTCTGTTATTGGCTGAAAAAGGAATGCTTGGGAAATTAGTAGAAGTAGAAAGCAGCGATGGAGATATCGTGAAGGTTTATGTAGAGTAGTTCGATCATGAAGATTATAGTAAAAAGCAAAGAAGAAAGAAGAATCTGGTTATGGTTTCCGACACGGCTTATTTGTAACAGTCTGACTGCATTTGCAGCAGCAAAGATTGTAAGTATGACGGCAGGAGCCAGAATTTCTTACGAAGAAATGCGGCATCTTTTTCAAGTGATTCACAAATGTAAACGTAAAATGAAAAATCAATATTTGGTGGATATCGAAAGCAGCGATGGAGATATCGTAAGGATCAAATTATAAATGCAGGAAGGCGGAGTCTTTGGGGACTTCGCCTTCTTATAGTTTAAAACGCTATAAATCAGGAAAAGTCTGTGTTATAATATCAACAGCAAAAAAAGATGAGGTGAATTGGAATGAACAAAGAATTTTTATATACACTCCTAGACAGCATGTCTGTTTCCGGACATGAGATTTCTCTTCAAAAGAAAGTGATCGAAGAGATGAGACCACATTGTGACAAGATCCTGACAGATTATACAGGAAATGTTATCAGTGTGATCAATCCAGATGCACCATTTAAAGTGATGCTCTGTGGGCATATTGATGAGATTGGATTGATCATTACCCATATTATGGAAAATGGACTTTTGAAAGTGGCAAAATCCGGCGGGATTTATGCAAGAGTTTATCCAGGTCATCAGGTGGTTGTTCATGGTTATAACAAAACTGTTTATGGAACAGTCATCAATTCGAAAGATATGGGAAAGGAAAAACTCAGTGACAGTGATCTGATCATTGATATTGGGGCAAAAGACAGAGAAGATGCAAGACAGTATGTACAGGAAGGAGATCCGATCCATTTAAATACATATCATCAGGAAATGTTAAATGGATATCTGAGTGCGCGTGCAGTGGATGACCGAGGCGGTGCATTTATCGTATTGGAGGCATTGAAACGTGCGAAAGAAAAAGGCTGTAAGATCGGAGTCTATGCCGCAACAACGGTTGGAGAAGAGACGACGATGCGAGGGGCACACTGGGCAAGCAGCCGTATTGCACCTGATGTTGCGATCGCAGTGGATGTGACTTATGCACAGGATTACCCGGGAACAGATCCTGCAGAGTCAGGAGATGTACAGCTTGGAAAGGGCCCTGTGATCTGCAATGGTTCTATGTCCAACCGTAAGGTCAACGATCTTTTGAAAAAATGTGCAGAAGAGAGAAACATTCCTTATCAGATGGAATCTTTTATGGGAAGAACAGGAACAGATGCGGACAAGATTCATTTTGCAGGAAATGGATTTGTGACAGCACTGCTGTCACTTCCTCTTCGCTACATGCATTCACCAAGTGAAGTGTGTCATTTGGATGATATTGAGAATTCGATTGAACTTCTTGCAGAATTCTTATGTCATATCGATGAAAATACAGAGATAGATCCATTTTTATAGAAGAAACAGAAGTATGGAGGAAACGGAATGAAACAGTATACAGATTATATTTTAGAACAGGCAGTGAATTTGCTGAATATTGACAGCCCATCTGGGTATGCAAAGCAGGTGACAGACTATTTATTAGCAGAATTTGCAAAACTGGGTGTCAAAGCAGAGAGAACCGTAAAAGGCGGTGTGATCGCTGATCTGGGTGGAGAAGATGCAGAAAATGCCATCCTTCTGGAATCTCATTGCGATACATTAGGTGCAATGGTGCATCAGATCAAAGGAGATGGACGTCTGAAACTTACACCAGTTGGAGGTATGAGAGCAGAGAATGCAGAAGCAGAAAACTGTCGTATCATTACAAAAAGTGGAAAGATTTACGAAGGGACATGTCAGCTTGTCAATGCTTCTGTGCATGTAAATGATGATTATGCCGTAAAAAGAAACTGGGATACGGTAGAAGTAGTGATTGATGAAAAAGTAGAATCCAAAGATGATGTAAAAGCACTCGGAATCCGCAATGGGGACTATGTTTGCTTTGAACCACGTACACGCATTACGGAAAGTGGATATATTAAGAGTCGTTTCTTAGATGACAAACTTTCGGCTGCAATTTTGCTTGGCTATGCAAAATATGTAAAGGATGCAGGAATTACATTAAAGAGACGTGTGTATGAGCATTTTACCATTTATGAAGAAGTAGGACATGGAGGAGCTGCATCTTGTCCAAAAGGTGTAACAGAAGCATGGTCTGTAGATATGGGATGTGTCGGTGACGGGCTGGAATGTACAGAACGCGAAGTTTCTATTTGTGCAAAAGACAGTGGTGGTCCATACAACTATGATGTAGTGTCACGCATGATCGAAGTGTCGGAAGCGCATGAGATCAAATATGCGGTGGACATTTATCCACACTATGGTTCTGATGTAGAGTCAACTTTATCAGCAGGCAACGACATTGCTCATGGTCTTATCGGACCAGGCGTATATGCAAGCCACGGTTATGAAAGAAGCCACCGCGATGGCGTGGAAAATACATTAAAATTAATCCGATATTATTTGGAAGACTAATGAAAGGCGAAAAAGAATGACAGAAAAAGAATTACTTGGATTACAAAGCAAACTGACGGAAGCCGTAAAAGGAGCGGTTGAAAACCCAGAGACATCCGTAGAAAAGTTGATGAACTTAAAAAATGAGACAGAAAAAAGTTTGAAGGCAGAAGAAGCATACACAGTCTCAGCCATGATATATGAGGCCATCGGTGATATCTGGATGAAAGCCAAAAAACCAGACAAGGCTGAAAAGGCATTTTTAGAAATGATGAGAGCAGCAACGAAATTGTATGAGCTGGATAAAGAAAAATATGATTTTCGAATGGGATTTGCATATTACAAAAGAGCTGTGTTTTATCGAACAATGATCGGATGTGCTGCGCTGACAGCGACTCCAAAGACGTTTAACGAGCATCAAAAGAAAATGTTTTCGGTAGCAGAAGGTCTGTATAAAAATGCAATCGCCTGTACTATGAAAAAACAGATGACAATGCGTTATGTGAATCTTCATGCAAATGTGATGTATGATTTATTGATTCTTTATGGATGTGTGGGGGATTATGAGAAGGCCATTGCATGCGGAAAAGATTGTGTGAAACTGGATAAAGTGATCTATGAAAAAATGGATGATAAAGTACACAGTTTCCGTCTGGCAAACCGTATGAATTCACTGGCTACTATTTATGCCTTTACAAAAAACGCACAGCTTGTGATGGAAACGATGGAGGATTCGATCTATGTTTTAGAAGAACATGAAGAAGAGGATCCAATCACATTTGGCGTGATGCTTGCGAGAAACTATATGACATTGGCGGGCAGCTATAGTCAGTTGAAAGAAGAAGCTTCAAAGGCAGAAGAGACTTATCAGACTGGATTGAAGCGCATGATAGCGGTTAACGAAAAAGCAGAAAACAAACTGATCAATGATGTGATCACTTCTTATATGATGGTGGGCGACTATTATAAGAGAGTGAAAAACGAAGAGAGCGCAAAGGCATATTACTGCTGGGCAATGAAGAAGGCATCGGATCTTTTCCAGGAAACAAAAAATCCTATATACCAAAATGTTATGAAGCGACTGCAGCCACTTGTATAGAAGATTCAGATTTGTAGAGACAGCAAAGGACGAAACTATATGAAACAAAAAAACTATAATATAGAGATTATGCGTGTGGCAGCTTTTGTGATGGTGATCGTGATTCATGTATCGAATTATTTTTGCAGAGCTTATGGAACGATCAGTAATGGAGAATATATCTATTCTCTGGTGATAAATTCACTGGCGAGAGTCAGTGTTCCATGCTTTTTTATGATGAGCGGAGCTTTGCTTTTGGGAAGAACGGAAAGTATTTCCAAGAACATGAAAAGAGTGGGAAGATTTCTAATGGTATTGGTAATCTGGTCCATCATTTATTATCTGTTTAATACATATTACTCGCATCAAGATACTTTTGGGTTGAGCAATTTTCTTGAAAAGCCTGCAGAAGCACATTTGTGGTATCTTTATGTGATGATTCCGGTCTATCTGATGCTTCCGTTTTTGCAGGCAATGTGCAGAGGAATGGATCAAAAAGCAGAAACAGCATTTGTAATGATCGGTACAATCTGGATCATAGCTTTGCATCTGATGTCCTACGAAAAAATGTCGCTGTACTATGATCTGCCGATTCTGGGTGATCGCAGTTATATTTATTACCTGTTTATGGGATATTTTATTACGAAATATATCCCTAAAATCAAGATAAAGAATGGGTATTTATTTATCCTCTTTGCGGGCAGTGCACTTCTGAATGTGGTGATTACTGCACTTTGCAGTGAACCAAGACTGGATCATTACGAAAGAACACTGGAATATGGAAATCCACTTGTGCTTATAAGTGCACTGGCGTTTTTTACGTTCATTATGCGTATAGGAAATGGCAATGTATCATTGAGCGATAAGTGGAAAGAAAGGATCAATGTATGCTGTTCTTGTTCGTTTGGAATCTATCTGGTGCATATCATGCTCTTGGATAATTATAAGATACATGTAAAGGCTGATGTGTATTCTGCATACGTGATGATTCCGGTGCTTGTGATTGCAATTTTGATTACTTCTTTTGGAATGGTCTATCTGCTGCGGAAACTTCCATTTGGGAAACAGATTACTTAGAAAAACGCTTGCGATAGGCAGTTGGTGTCATTCCGGTATATTTTTTAAAGGATTTTGTAAAGTAACAGATATCATGAATACCGCAGTGCAGAGCAACGGTCTGGATTTGGAACTCTGTCGTTACCAAAAGGTTTTTTGCCAGCTCCATTCGTTTTTGCATGACATACTGTGTCAATGTCTGACCGGTTTCTTTGCGAAAGGTAGTTGACAGATAACAAGGATTGACATGCAGGAGTTTGGCGTGAGCGTTCAGACTCAGATCGGCAGACAGATCAGAGTCAATGTGAATCAGCATTTTGCGGATCAGAGGGGAATACCCTTTTAAAGAATCATTTTTAACTAATAATGTATATTTACGGGCCATATTTTTCAAAATGAAAATTATGGCCTGTTCTGTTGTCGCGGCTTCGATTTCTCTTGCGAACATTTCGGACACCGTGTGAAGGTGCGTAGGATGCACATAGCCTTGTTCCGCAGCTTTCCGAAGCAGTGTGTTGGCAATGATCGCATAGTTTTTCATATTGCGGACAGGGTCAGATGTTCTGGATTCGAAATGACTGAAATCGATATGCTGAAGAATCTGTTCGACTTGATGAATCTGACCATGCATAACAGCATGGATTAATTTGTTTTCATTGGAATAACGTTCCTCAATGTGTTTTAAAAATAGAAAATCGTGTGTATTGTTCATAATTCCCTCCATTTTGCTCATACTACTAGTATGGGAGAAAACGAAAAAATATACAAAACCAGCAAAAATTATTCTCACAGAAAATTGAGAAATACGTTAGCATGAGAGTGTCAAAAAATAAACAATATGCAAGGAGAGAAAAAATGAACACACAAAAAGAAGTAAGGCCATTTGGCTTAAGAGACAAGATTGGTTATATGTTTGGTGATTTTGGAAATGACTTTACATTCATTTTTGCCAGTCTGTTTTTGATGGTATTTTATACAAAGGTGTTGGGAATCCGGGCAGAGCTGGTAGGTGTTTTGTTTGTAGTAGCGCGTCTGGTAGATGCCTTTACCGACATTACAATGGGACGAATCGTAGACAAAATGAAACCTAGGAAAGATGGTCGTTTTAAACCATGGATCCGCTGGGCAAGTGGGCCGGTTGCACTGGCAAGTTTTCTGATGTATCAATCGGGGCTCGCAAATGCGTCTATGACAGTAAAAATTGTGTATATGTTTGCTACATATATTTTATGGGGCAGCATTTGTTACACAGCAGTAAACATTCCTTATGGTTCCATGGCTTCGGTGATCAGTGATGATTCTGAGGACCGCGCGGCGCTGTCTACATTCCGTAGTATGGGGGCATCGCTTGCCTCGCTTGTAATTGGGGTTGTAGCACCGCTTTTAGTCTATTCAACAGATGCAAATGGAAATGAAATTGTAGATGGCGGAAGAATGACATTGATCGCAGGTATATTTTCAGTGGCTGCAATCATCTGTTATGGAATCTGCTACTTTTTTACAACTGAGCGTGTGCAGATTGAAACAAAAGAGCAGGGAGAACGAGTTGGGATTGTAGAGACTTTGAAAAGATTAATTTCAGACAGAGCGCTTCTGGGGATTATTCTGGCTGCAATCTTATTGTTATTGGCGTCACTCCTTACACAGGCAATGAATCAGTATGTATTTATTGATTATTTTAAAGATAAAACAGGAATTTCTGTGATGACAGCGGTTGGGATCATTCCAACATTTATTCTGGCACCATTTGTACTTCCGATTACCAGAAAATTTGGGAAAAAAGAAGCAAGTGCGGCAGGGTGTCTGCTTGCAGGGGCATCGTCCATTGTTTTGTATTTTCTTCATGTAGAATCTATGTGGGCGTTTATTTGGATTTCTGTATTAGGGTATATCGGATTTGGATTTTTCAATCTGGTGATCTGGTCGATCATCACAGACGTAATTGACAATCAGGAAGTGAAGACGGGCGAGCGTGAAGATGGAACAATCTATGCGATCTATTCCTTTGCGAGAAAAGTCGGACAGGCAGCAGCAGGCGGCCTTGGCGGTTTTGCACTTGCAATGACAGGATTTGATGAAAGCGTCCAGGTACAGTCACAGAAAGTTGTAGACGGAATCTATAATGTTGCAACATTGTATCCGGGAATTTTGTATATCGCAGTTGGTCTGACACTGATTTTCATTTATCCGCTTAGCAAGAAAAAAGTAAATGAAAACGTTGCGATACTGAAAGCAAAGAGAAAATAAGGGTAAACTATCACTCCCTACCGTTAGTTTCAATGATTCTAACGATAGGGAGTTGTTATTTTATGATAGCAAATCCGAAGATTACGTTCTATAATCATACTAAAAAGATCTCAATCATCAGAGCGAGAAATGACGATATAGAATAGCAGGGAAGTTTATGCAGCAGATTATATTTCACATAGATGTCAATTCAGCATTTCTAAGCTGGACCGCATTGGAACAATTGAAAAATGGATCAGAAGTGGATCTTCGGACGATTCCCGCCATCATCGGTGGGGATCAGCAGTCGCGGCATGGAGTTGTGCTTGCAAAATCGGTTCCAGCAAAGAAATATGGGATTGTGACAGGGGAGCCGGTTGTAAATGCGCTTAGAAAGTGTCCGGAGCTTACGATGGCGCCGCCAAATCATAAGATGTATCACGAGTGCAGCAAGAAACTGATGCAGTTTTTGATGAAACATTACACGGATGAAATCGAGCAGGTAAGTGTGGATGAGTGCTATATGGATTTTACGGGGATCGCACATCGCTATCCGTCTCCTGTGGCAGCAGCATTTGAAATCAAGGATGCCGTTTACAAAGAGTTTGGATTTACCGTGAACGTGGGGATTTCGGTGAACCATCTGCTTGCAAAGATGGCCTCGGATTTTGAAAAGCCAAATAAAGTACACACGTTGTTCCCAGAAGAGATTCCGCTCAAGATGTGGCCGCTTCCGGTTTCAGAACTTTATATGGCTGGCAGATCCAGTGTGGAGGTATTGCATAAGCTGGAGATCCGAACGATTGGGGAACTGGCAAAAGCAGATCCAAAACTTCTGGAACTTCATTTGAAGAGTCACGGCCGTACACTGTGGGAGTTTGCCAATGGAATCGACGGCTCGAAAGTGATCAGAGAGCGGGTAGAAAGTAAAGGAATTGGTAACTCGACCACATTGCCAAAGGATGCGACGACAGAGGAGGAAGCAAAGAAAGTACTCCTATGGCTGGCAGAGTCTGTGGCAGGCCGGCTTCGCAAAGAGAAGATGAAAGCAAAGATGGTGAGTGTGGAAATCCGGTACAGCACATTTCAGAATGTTTCTCATCAGAAACAGCTTTCCAGAGCGACCAATACCGATAAAATGATCTATGAGACCGCATGTGAATTGTTCCGGGAACTTTGGAACGGGCAGCCGATCCGGCTTCTTGGGATCCGTTCATCGAAGCTGGTGGATGAGAATGAGCCAGAGCAGATGAGTATTTTTGATTTTCAGGAGATGCTGGAGCAGGAGACGCCGAAAGATGAAAAGCATCAAAAATTAGATAAGGCATTGGACCAGATTCGTAAAAAGTATGGAGAGGGTGCCATTGTAAGAGGAAGTTTGAAAACGCCGAAGAAGTCTTAAAAGACTACAACGGCGTTTCTTTGCATTTGGTCATAGCGTGTTTCAACGAGTTTGCGGGAATACCCAACAATTTCCCCGCCTTTTAACGGATCCATTAAGTAATAGTTGGTATTGTCATATCCGCAGAGAACCGTGCAGTGTTCCTGCGCAGTCCAGGTGTAAAGACTTCCATCCGCAAGATAATATTTCATGCCCTCATAGGGTTCTTTCATATCAATGGAAACCCAGAGAAGGACGGGCAGATCTTGATCAATATAGAGTTCTACCAGTGTGTCCAAATCAGTTCCAGAGACATTTTTAAAGTTCAGGTTTTCCATACCCGGATAGCCGGTATATTTCATTGCACGAAGTGCTTTTAAAATAACATCCGGATAGCAGCCAAGACTGGAAGATTCATAGGGATTTCCGGCAAAATATTCGTTTGGATCGGGACCATACAGGAGGCCGTCCTGTCGATAAAAACTTTGGCAGGGAAGGAATGTGTTGATAAACTCCTCAATGGAAATATCAATGCCAAGGTGCTGAAGGAGTGCAACAGTGCTTACAGCTTCACAGCCAGTTGGAATACCGTCCTGAGAAAGCCCTTCCATGGAAATGAGTTTCTCGTTTGCATTCGTATCTGAAGATTCGGAAGCAATATTTTCGGAAAGTACATGGCCAGAAGGGGAAAAGAGATTGGGTAAAATAAAGGTCATCATGCAGAAAACGAGTCCTGTTTTTAATAATAATTCTATTCTTCTTCGTAATTTTTTATGCTTGCGATGTCTCATAAAAGAAGCCCTCCATTTGATTTTTCTTAATCATAAGGAGGGCTTGTATCATAGTTTTGGAAAAAATGTATCATTTTTGTAAAGCGAGATATTCTTCCAGACAAAGATTTTGTTCAAAGATTTCTCTTGCAGCTTCCTTTCCTACGTAGCGGTAATGCCATGGCTCATAGTAGATTCCGGTAATCTCACTCTTCTCGTTTGGATAGCGCAGAATGAAACCATATTTGTAAGAGTTATGCATCAGCCATTGCTGCTCGGCGGTGTTTTCCTGTGTCTCATCCAGAATCTGATAGTCTTCGGCGACAATATCAACAGCAAGTCCGGTCTGATGCTCACTTGTGCCGGGAATAGCTACCCATTTGCCGGCTTCTGTTTTTGCGGCGTCCAGAGAGTATCCCTGGGCGAGATAGTTACTGATCTGTTCGTTATATAAACTTTCCTGTTTTTCCATGGTCCGGTAAGAAGAACAAATCATAGGAGAAAGCCCCTCTGCACGGGCAGCGTCCATCATGTCCTGCAAATCAGGATACGCCCGCTCATCAATGGCATGTCCATTTCGGAGAGCGGTTAATTCTACGGTAAAATCATCAGGAACCGGATTCCATGGATTGACAAGAATCAGGTTCCACGTATCCTGCTCGGAGAGAACATTCGATTTTGCACTCTGTTTGGAACTATCTGGATTTTCAGAAGCATCTGCCGTTTTTCGGACAGCAATATTAGTGATGATATTTCCAAAACAGATGAGTACACATAACATTCCTGTAATGAAAAGGAATCTTCGTATTTGTCGTTGGCGTTTTCGTTTCTTTTTTCTCATGGTTTATACTCCTCAACTTCATTTGTCTGAATAGGAGTTTATAAGAAAAATGAATCATAGTATCAACAGGTTTGTATCATTTTTGCATCATTTTTAAAAAGAATCAAACGTCTTGAAATCGTAAAATGTAACCTGTCCGGTAGTTTTATTGTAAGAAAACAAAGACAGGGACATTTCAGTTGCAGTATAAGTGCTGGTTACCTCAAAGACTTCTTCTGAATCGGGCTGGACAGTGGATTTTTTTTCGAGATATTGCAAAAAACCATCCTGCGATAACGCATCCTGAGAAGGAAATCCCCCATTTGTTGAATAGACAGAAACATCATAGAGTACATGGGTTTCTTCATCCATATAAACAAGCACACCGAAATCAGGATATTCAATGTAGATTTCCCAGATATTCAGTGCCAGATTCGAAGAAACACTGTTATTTATATAGGTTTTTCTTAAAAAAGAAGATTGGAGGACCTCGGAAAATTCCAGTTCAGAAATTGCCTGAAAGGTTTGAAGGTGTTTCAATTCTTCTTCCACGGCGCTGATTAAATCCTTTGTAGAGTATGCATATTCTGTAATTGCATTGTATTTCGTCTGCGATATGATAACGGCGCTTTTGAGTATCTGAAGTTTGTCCCAGACACTGTACTGGCTGGCCGTGTTTTCCTTGTCGGAATGGCTTTCTACAGAATAAAGATGGATTTCATTCTGTAAATGCTGGTCCTGATAGGTGATGAGCAGCATTGGAAAAGCAACGATCCCAAGAAGCAGAAGAAACAGCGCAAAAATTTTAAAGTTCTGTTTATGTTTGCTCATGATTTTGACTCCTTCATGGTAATAGTTACAGTTGTGCCGACATTTGGGATACTGTCAAAGGAAAGATCGAATCCGTGGAGTGTCAGGATTTCCATACAGATGGCAAGACCAAGACCGGCACCGCCTTGCTTGCGGGATCTGGATTTGTCTACCATGTAAAAGGCATCTGTAATTTTTTTTAGTTCCTCTTTTTCCATTCCTTTTCCAGAGTCCTGCAGGACGATCATATATCCCTGGGAACATCGGCGGCCAATGAGCGTGATTTTTCCATTGGTCTCAATGGCATTTCGGGCATTGGAGATCAGATTAATGAAAACAGTCTTCATGAGTTCCGGTTCCAGAGAAATGATTGCAGGTTCCACATTGCAGATGAATTGGATATCTGCAGCAAGCAACTGCGGTTCAATGGTTGCTTTGACCTCATCCAGCATTTCGTCAATCGAAGTAGGGACCGGATTCAGCGTGTGTTTCTTTAATACGATCAGATCCAAAAGACGCATGGACAACTGTTCCAGACGTTTTCCCTCTGTAAAAATGTAATCGGCGCAGATATAGCGCTGCTCTGCACTCAGCTCCTTTTGGCGCAATAAATCAGAATAACCGATGATGGAGGTAAGAGGTGTTTTCAGCTCATGAGAAAAGGAACCGACAAACAGTTCTTTTCGTTTCGCTTCTTCCTCTAACTCATGGATCTTGGTTTCCAGATGATTCGCCATCTGATTAAAATTTTCCGAAAGCAGCGTAATCTCATCATTTCCCTGTGTGGAAGCACGTTTGCTAAGATTCCCTTCCGAAATAGTTTTGGTCACTTCGGTCAACGCAACAATACGTTTTAAGAGCAGTTTGGAAATCAGAACCGTGAGGGTTCCGGCAAATACAAGCATGCCGAGCATGATCTTGATCAGAGTCTTGTACTGTGCAGTTTGCGTTTGAAAAATATGTGTAATATCCCGCACGGTTTCAATGTAAAAGACATTATCCAGATAGATTGCCGGCCGGAACGTCTGGATATAGATTCCATTTTCCGTTTCTTTGATCGTCCATCCGGCATTTTCTGTGTTAAGTGAAGAAATCATGGTCTTATCAAGTGTGACATCCAGAGAGGAAAACAGGACTTCCTGGTTGGTATCCATGATACTGAATGGGATTTTCTGGTTCATGTTGTTGATATTGATAGACTGCACGATCTGAGAAACGATGTTGTAGGTTTCTTCCACGGTGGCGGAAACGGAAAAAGTTTCTGACGGTATATTTTCAAATTCATTGGTCAATGAGTAATATACGATCTCACAATAGTCCTGCGCAGTCTTTACTTCACTGTCTAACTGTGACCGGAAGTTGGAATGGATCAGAAGATATCCGCTTAGTGCAACGCAGATCACACTGACAAACATGGTAGTAAAAAAGAGTTTCCAGAAAAATTTCAAGGCTGCACCTCCAGTCGATAGCCGATCTTATATACGGGGGTCAGAGCATGTTCCAACGAAAGTTTTTTACGAAGACGCTGGATATGAAGATCCACAGTACGGCTGTCTCCCATATAATCAGAAGCCCAGACATGGGCATAAATCTGCGCACGCGATAGGGCTCTGTTTTTGTTCTGCAAAAGAAACAGCAAAAGGTCGAATTCTTTCAGAGTCAGATTTACCGGAATATCATTCTTGGTGACAATGCGGGAGACGGTGTCCACCTGGATGTCAAGAAATGTTAGGATCGTTTCCGTTTTCTGGTAACGCCGGAGAACGGTCTCTACTCTGGCCAGAAGTTCAATGATTTCAAAAGGTTTGGAAATGTAGTCCTCTGCGCCGGCTTTCAGTCCCTTCACACGGTCTGCGACATCTGTTTTTGCGGTAATGAAGATGGCAGGAATCTGGTAATGCTTGACGTATTCCAAAAGTTCATATCCATCAATCTGCGGCAGCATAATATCCAGAAGAACCAGATCAAAGACTTCATTTTCAATCATATCGGCGGCCTCCTGTCCGTTATAGGCGCAGTGACAGTCGTAGCCTTCCCCTAACAGGCTCATTTTGATCAGATCAGAGATTGGTTTTTCATCTTCTACGATTAATATTTTAGTCATTTATATTCACCTCTTTGAAAATAGAGTATACATCAAAATTGCATCGGAGTTGTATCTTTCTTTAAGAAATCGGGATTCGATTTTACAAATATGATACAAGTGCGATATAGTATGGAACATGGAGGAGATAGATATGATTCAGATATTAATAGTAGAAGATGAATTTTTGATTGCGAATTTAATGAAAACAGCTCTGGAAAGTCAGGGATATCGTTGCAAGTGTATTTTTGACGGAGAAAGTGCAGCTACAGAAATCGAAGAAAATCCGTATGATCTGATTTTGCTGGATGTTATGCTTCCAAAGATCGACGGCTTTGAATTGATCGCATATATCAATCAGTACGAGATTCCGGTGATATTTATTACCGCAAAATCTGATGTAAGAGACAGGGTCAAAGGACTGAAACTTGGCGCAGAAGATTATATTGTAAAACCGTTTGATGTATCCGAACTGATTGCAAGAGTGGAAGTGGTATTGAGACGTTATTATAAATCAATGGATGTGATCCATGTGCTGGATTTGGAGATTGATACTAATTCACGAAGCGTACTGAAAAATGGGAATGTGATAGAGCTGACTTACAAAGAATTTGAATTGCTGCTGCTTCTGGTGAGAAATAAGAACATTGCGCTTTATCGGGAAACGATTTATGAAAAAATCTGGCAGGACCCATTCTGCGAAGATACCAGAACGGTAGATTTACATATTCAGAGACTGCGTAAAAAGCTTGGGATAGAGAAATACATTCAGACTGTATTTAAAGTAGGCTATCGATTTGTAGAACAGATAGAGTAAGAAGGGGAGCACATGAAGATATCATTAAAAATATTTATAGTGACCTATTGTATTTTGATGGTGACAACGATTTTTGGCGGCTTTTTGCTTGTGAATTATGAGTATCAGGAAAGCATGGAGCAGGCAAGGCTGGCTGCATTGGAAGACAATGAAACTTTGTATACGTATGTAGTTACGATAGAAGAGACCGTTGGAAGCGGTTCCGCAGAGTATTCAATGAAACGATTTATTGAACAGATGTCCAAGGAAGAGAGAAATCATATTCTGCTTGGAGATTATGATGAAATACAATCGTATGTTTCTAAAAAAAAGGCAGAGAGTCTGGAAAATGGACAGTATTCTTATTCGGTCATTGAAAAGGACGAACGCATACTGATACAGGTGATCAGCCGATATAAAGCGCGTTATATTTTAAATTATTATGATGTCACGGGAATTATTGAGCGCCGCGATCAGAACTATTCTCTGTATCGCAATATTATTATCAGTATATCGGTGATCATTGCGGCCGTTTTGTATTTGTTTTCATGGTATATTACAAGACCGCTTTCCAAAGTGACGAAGATGGCAGAGCAGATCTCAGCAGGGGATTACACAGTGCGAATCGACAGTTCTTATCAGAAAATGAAATCTTATGAGGTAGAACAGTTGGGAAATACGCTGAATCATCTGGCAATCAATACGGAGCGTTATATCGAAGAATTGAAAGAGGCTGCACAGAAAAAAGAAGACTTTATGGGAAATTTCACGCATGAGATAAAGACTCCGATGACATCGATTATAGGGTATGCGGATCTGCTGCGGACATTTGATCTGAATCCAGAACAAAGACGAGCGTATAGTAATTACATTTATAATGAAGGCAAACGAGTGGAACAGTTGGCACTCAATCTGTTAGATTTGATCGTGATGGAAAAAACAGAGTTTCCTTTGGATCAGGTTTCTATAAAAGAATTGTGGAGACAACTGGAACAGGAAGTCCGTTTTCTGGCGGATAAATATGAGGTAAAAGTACAGTTTGAATATGAAGAGGGAAGTGTTTTTGGAAACCAGTCTCTGTTACAGATGGCAATTAAGAATCTGATCGATAATGCGTGCAAAGCGTCGGAAAAGCAAGGCATCATTTTCGTACAGGGAAAGGTGTTAAAAGATCGATATCAGATTCTGGTAAAAGATAATGGATATGGTATCCCGGAAAATGAGATCAAGCGAGTTTTAGATCCGTTTTACATGGTAGATAAATCGCGTACAAGAAGTCAGGGAGGTGCCGGACTTGGCTTATCGCTATGTAATAAAATTATACAGATTCACGGCGGCAGCATGCAGATAGAAAGTAAGGTCCAGGTCGGGACAACCGTTTCCATAGTTCTGGATACAAGCAGAAAGGAAGGTGGCGTAAATGAAAAAATTCAGAGAAATCAGTAAAAATGGTCTGATTCTGTTTGGGCTTCTGCTTGCGACCTTGTTTTTGCTGGAACTTCCGAGGATGTATTATAGAGAAACGGATGAAAAACTGCTGGAAGAAAGAGGAACATCCCAATATGAAACACAGACGATCAAAAATATGGATGCATTTATGAAAAAAGTAGATGCATTTCGCAATTATAATGAGTCCTCTGCACTTGGATATATCCAAAAGTACGATTATGAGAAAGTCACAGAAGAATCAGAGCTGCTGCTACAGGAGCTGAAAAAACTGTCGGAAAGTTTATACAAGTCTGTTTCAGAACAGAAGGCAAACAGTGGTCTGGAAGGAATGGGATTTGAGGCACAGGTGATCCAGTTTTCAAAGCAGGGGACAGATGAGGCGCAGGCAGTCTGGAAGATTGGACTGATAGAATGGATGCTTGAAAAAATCGATGGAAATATAAGGATCCTTTATGATACAAGTACGTATAAAATCTTTTCTGTGGAATGGGGATATGCAGATACAGAAGGAAGTTTGGAGTGCGAGGATATAGACGAGCAAACTTTGCAGAAATATTACGAGGGGATTCCAATGCATGATCCGACCATAGTGCGGGAGTTCGAATATGGGATTGTTTCTGTATTTTCTATGGATGATCTAAATAAAAGTGGTCTTTTCGCAGAAATGTATGATTTGACGGATTATTATAGAGGAAATAAAGCGGCAGATGAGACCGAGTAATAAAATGTTTTATTGCTTCTGAATTGCGTAAACATGGATTCATAGTGTATAATAGGAAAGATAATGAGATTGAATATGTTTTAGAAATGAAGAGGAAGCTATGTTATACCAGATCAATAATGGCGCAGTAGAACTTGGCGCCGAACTTATTTTAAAGAAGATTAATTTTGAAATTCGTAATACAGAAAAAATCGCCGTAGTCGGAAGAAATGGATGTGGGAAGACCACACTGTTAAAATTGATCGCAGGCGAAGTAGATTTATTAAAAAGAGACAGTGATGAAGATATCTTTATTGCAAAATCGGGTAATCCGGAGATTGGATATCTGAAACAGATCGCATTCGATGATCCGACACTGACAGTCGATGAAGAGATTCGTAAAGTGTTCCGTCCGTTTTTAAAAATGCAGGAGCGTATGGAAGAACTGCTTCATCTGATGAACAAAGATCAGAACAATACAGAAGATACATCGATTTATGAAAGAGAGATCAAAGAATATACCACATTGCAGGAAGAGTTTGAGAGCATTGGCGGATATTATTATGAAAAAGAATACGATACCATGTTCCGTCAGTTCGGATTTTCTACCGAGGACAAGTACAGACCGCTGAATGAATTTTCGGGGGGACAGCAGACAAAGATTGCATTTATCAAGCTCTTGCTCAGCAAACCGGATATTCTGCTTTTGGACGAGCCTACCAACCATCTGGATATCTCGACGATTGAGTGGCTGGAAGATTATCTGAAGAGCTACAAGAAAGCGGTTGTGATCGTTTCCCATGACCGTATGTTTTTGGACAAGGTCGTAGATGTGGTTTATGAGATTGAGTACAAAGTCACAAAGCGCTATCCTGGAAACTACAGTAAATTTATGGAGACAAAGCGTGCAAACTATGAGAAGCAGAAGAAAGATTATGAACTTCAGCAGAAAGAGATCGCACGTTTGGAGACTATTATCGAAAAATACAAAAACAAACCAACCAAGGTTGCCATGACACGTTCGAAGCAGAAGATGATCGATCACATGGAGATCGTTGAGTCACCAGACCGTTTTGATACGCGTACATTCCATGCCAATTTCAAGCCGAACAGAGAGACAGGCAAGGAAATCCTTCGTGTGACAAATCTTCAGATCGGATATGATAAGGTGCTGTCTACGATCAATATGGTGCAGACAAGAGGACAGAGAATCGGTATCATCGGAGGAAATGGTCTTGGCAAATCTACCTTTTTAAAGACACTGATGGAGATGATCCCACCGCTTGGCGGCGAGTTTACATTAGGATATCAGGTAGATCCTGGGTATTTTGATCAGCAGATGGCACAGTATTCCAGCAAGAAAACGGTGCTGGATGAGTTCTGGGATGAATATCCTACACTGGATCAGACGGAAGTGCGTTCTTCTCTGGGTGCGTTTTTATTTACACAGGAAGAAGTATTTAAGACAGTGGATATGCTCTCCGGCGGGGAGAAGGTGCGTCTTGCTCTGTGCAAGATCTTTAAGACAAAGCCAAATTTCCTGATTCTGGACGAACCTACAAACCACATGGATATCATTGGAAAAGAATCGCTGGAAGCCATGTTAAAGGACTTCCCGGGAAGTGTGCTTTTTGTATCCCATGACCGTTATTTTGTAAAACAGATCGCGGATGCACTGCTTGTATTTGAAGGGGACACGGTGACTTACCTGCCATATGGCTATGAAGAGTATCTGGAACGCAAGAACGGCACATATGCAGCTTCGGTAGATCAGGGAATTTATGCGGCGAAAGAGGCAGCAGCGAAAGCTGCAAAAGTAGAAAAAGAACCTGAAAATCTTCCGGTACAAAAGGGAAAAGAGTCCTATGAACTTGGAAAAGAACGTTCCCGTCTGGAAAAGAAAGTGAAGCGATTGGAAGAGCAGGTTGGCAAACTGGAAGCCTTGATCGAATCGAAAAAAGAAGAGATGCTGCTTCCGGAATATGCAAGTGATTACGCGAAGCTGGAAGAGATTTCTGCTACGATTGAGGAAAAAGAGATGGAACTTTTGGAACTGATGGAAGAGTGGGAAAGTACCGATCAGCAGCTTCAGGAGTTAGAGTAGCGATACACAAAAGAGGGGGAGAAAGGATGACATTTGAAAAGTTTTCGATGGTATTGATTGTTCCGTTTGAGTATAAAGCAAAAAATTATACCAGATTGTGTCTGGGGCAGATGCCGGAATTTTTAGGAAATTTTCAACCGGACAGACTGAGTCTGGACATGCTGGACAAGGCGAGAGCAAGCATGTTTTGTGGGAATGAATCGTCTTTGTTAAAATGTTATTCTTTGATAAATAATACGCAGATCAGGGGAAAGCTGGGTCTGCAAAAAATGAGTGATACTTATACAATCGTCAAAAGGGGAAAACAGCATTTTTTTCAGGTAAAAGACATCAAGGCCTGGCTGTTTGCTTCAGGTAAGGCCTATTTATCGATCTTGACTGAGACAAAAGAAAAAGACGAAGAAAGTATTCTGGAGTTTAAGAATATTTTGACGGATATTAAAGTGAAATGTCCGATTACATATGAGGTATGGAACGAAAAGCATGTATTTTCTATCAGTTCGCTGATCAAAGATAGTATTGGACTGATGCAGGATATCGGTGCAAGACCAAGTGTCAATGAGACGTTTGACAAAGCGTATACGCTTACCTATGCATTAGCGGACAGATTGGAGGAGGAGAGGCTGGATGTGTTCACAGAACAGTTCTGCCTGAATCGAACAAGCAGTATGCATGCGTGTGTCAGTGAGAAAAATACGTGCAGACACGTTCGAAAGTATGAGCATATTGTATGGATGATGTCGAAGAAGAGTCTTGCGATCGTAGGGGATTGTGAGCATGCAGGAGCGAATCTTGGATTTTTGAAAGACGGTCTGAAAGGTTCGGTACTTCGAAAATATCTTTTGATGTATTTGTATTATCTGAATCTGAATTATGAATGTAAGAGGATCAAGGATTATTGTGATCAGATCAGGCAGAATAAAAGGAAAAATCTAGAAGAATCGGTAGTGCAGAGACTGTCTTCGATCGACTATTATATGCAGCCGATGATGAAAGAATCTCATCAGCATCTGGATTATCTTTTTTTAGACTGTCTGTGTGATAAAACATGGGGATTAAAGGATGAAGTAAATCTGCTGCACAAAGAGTATCTGAAATGGGCGATCGAATATCAGGAATATGATATTTTTATCAGTTACAGACGCGAGGGCGGATTCTATCTTGCAAGACTTCTGCAGGAGTTGTTGAGTAAGAGAAAAGTATTTTTGGATTTGGAGAGATTGAAGTCCGGAAAATTTGATGAAGCTCTTGAAAAAGCAATTCTGCAGTGCAGGAATGTGATCGTGATACTTTCGCCGGGAAGTCTGGACAGATGCAGTGACCCGGGAGACTATGTGCGAAAAGAGATAGAACTTGCCATAAAAGAAGGTAAGAACATTATTCCGGTGATGATGGAAGGGTTCAAACTTCCGGAGTTTATGCCGGAGGGGCTGGAAGAATTTCCGCTGCATAATGGTGTATTCTGTTCGCCACAGATATTTAGAGATTATACAATGAAAAATATTATTGATTATTTAAAATGATTGGAGCAAAAGGGCTGTTCTCACGGAACGGTCCTTTGTTTGTATTTCTGTGCAAAATTGTCCAGATTTTGCATTACTACAGATATTGTGCTATACTCCCATCTTTGACAGTTGGAGATAAGAAAACCAGCCAAAAACCCAGTGTTTTCAA
>CAZUVY010000045.1:0-23075 GCA_964623905.1 uncultured Faecalimonas sp. | reverse complement strand
GATCTTCCTATGACAGAATACACAGTGCCTTCCCTGACTACGATACGTCAGGATCGTATTTCTCTCGGAAAATGCGGATACTATGCATTAAACTGTCTTTTAAATAAGGTTCCAATCGGTTCTATTCAGCTCCGTGCAACTCTGGTAGTCCGTGATTCTACTGGTCCTGTTCCAGAAAAGCCGCTCACAAGCGCAGAACTTTAGAAATATTCTGAAAATACTTTCATTATTTCTCTTTTTTTGTTACAATTATACTATATCGAATCGAAAAGAACCATAGAAAACGGCAAGAAATTAAGGAGGAATTATGGAACATTACAACCCTTTATTAAAAAACGTCAATTCACCTAAGTTTTTCACAATTGGCGAAATCATGCTTCGTTTATCACCACCGAATTATGAAAAGATCCGTATGGCAAATGAATTCGAAGCAAGCTACGGCGGAAGCGAAGCAAACATCGCGCTCGCTCTTGCAAACCTCGGAATCGACAGCACTTTCTTTAGCGTAGTTCCTAACAATAGTTTAGGAAAGAGTGCAATTCGAAGCCTTCGAAGCAATGATGTTCACTGTACACCAGTTATTTTAAGTACACCAGAAGAAACTCCTACACATCGTCTTGGAACATACTATCTTGAAACTGGTTACGGAATCCGTGCCAGCAAAGTAACTTATGATAGAAAACACAGTGCATTGACTGAATATGATTTTAGTAAGATCGATCTGCACCAATTATTAGAAGGTTATGACTGGCTTCACTTGAGTGGAATCACTCCTGCTCTCAGCCCAAGCTGCCGCGACTTGATTCTGAACAGTTTGAAAGTTGCAAAAGAAAAAGGCATGACAGTCAGCTTCGATGGTAACTTCCGTGCAAAACTATGGACATGGGAAGAAGCTCGTGATTTCTGTACCGAATGTCTTCCATATGTAGATGTACTGCTCGGAATCGAACCATATCATCTCTGGAAAGATGAAGAAGATCACAGCAAAGGTGACTGGAAAGACGGAGTTCCTCTCCAGCCTTCCTACGAACAACAAGATGAAGTTTTCCAACAATTCGTAAAACGTTATCCTAACATCAAATGTATTGCCCGCCACGTACGTTATGCTCACAGCGGTAGTGAAAACAGCTTAAAAGCATTTATGTGGTATCAAGGTCATACATTCGAAAGCCGTTTATACACCTTCAACATCTTAGACCGTGTAGGTGGTGGAGATGCATTTGCAAGCGGTTTGATCTATGCTATGATGAACCACTACAAACCAATGGATATGGTGAACTTCGCAGTTGCAAGCAGTGTAATTAAACACACCATCCACGGTGACGCTAACATTACGGATGATGTTAAGAGCATTCGAAATCTTATGAACATGAGCTTTGATATCAACAGATAAGCTTTCATAGAACCCAAAAGAGACCTTTGCATTTTGCTTAGGTCTCCGTTTTTTATTCCTTTTATACTCGTTTACAATTTTCTACGAGCCATTCTCCGACTCTTTCCTGAATGAACATCAATTCAAGTTCATCATGTCCTACAAGTTCTTCCATCTCTTCTGATGTATAGCCCCAGCGAGATGCATACTCTTCTAATTCCGCTTCATATTCTGCAACTGTTAATGTGATCTCTTCTTTTTCAGCAATTAATTCAATCGCATATCTTTGTTTTAAAAGATTTTCAGCCATCTCCTGTTCTGTGATACCGTAATATGACTGGATAAATGTATCTACATCAATTCCGTACATAGATGCTACTGTGCCATATTGTGCTTCGATTCCTGTGATCATATCTGCCAATTCATCTTCTGGGAATTCTTCTACTACACAATTATCAAGTAACGCATTCCATACTTTTGATAAAAATTCACTTTCAGCAGCCTCTTTGTTTGAAGTCTCAAGGTTTGCTTTTTGTTCTGCTCTGTATTCTTCAATTGTAGTTGCTGTTGTAGATAACTGTGAAACTACCAGTTCATCTGTAAGTTCTGGAACGACCCATTCATAGATCTTGTCCAAAGTAATTGTAAAGACAGCATCTTTTCCACTTAAATCTTCTGAATAGTTTTCTGGAAATGTTACATTGATATCAAATGTTTCGCCAGTCTTATGTCCGATAATGGCATCTTCAAATCCATCGATATAACTGTCTGAACCAATTTCCAATGTCTGATCATCCGCTGTTCCGCCTGTAAATGCAACTCCATCTACTGTTCCTACATAATCGATCACAACAAAATCACCTTCTTGTACTGCTCTGTCAGTGATCACATTTTCTGTTCCAATTGTGTAAAGTGTAGATTGAATGCTTGATTCTACATCTTCATCTGAAACTTCAGCAACTGTCACATTTTCAACCTCAAGACCTTTATACTTATTGATCGTAATCAGGTCGTTTGAAATCTTGCCGCTGCATCCTACAAGCATTGTCATTGTAAATGTGCACACTGCCAGCATGGCAGCCAGCTTTTTTACTATTTTTCTTTGTTTCATAATAATTCTCCGTTTTCCCTTTCTTCATTGCATAAATATTTTTCTATTATACCATACTTTTTCATTTTTAAAAGTATTTTCACATGGATTTCATAGTCTGATTCGCCCTCAAATCACTTGCACTTCTCTTCAAACAATGATACAATTAATCCTATGTAAAAACGTTTCGTTTACATAAAATTTTTTGAGGAGGCTCATCGTGAAAACTTGGTTAATCGTATTACTTGTAATAACAGTTATTATGATAATTGCTTGTGTTGCTTTGTATTTCTGGGGTAAAAAACAGGAAAAGAAAGCCGAAGAACAACAAGAACAATTAAAAGCGATGGCACAGAATGTGTCTATGCTCATTATTGACAAGAAGCATATGAAGATCAAAGAAGCTGGTTTTCCAGCTAGCGTATTGGAAAACACACCAAAATATCTTCGCAGAGCAAAAGTACCTGTTGTTAAAGCAAAAGTTGGTCCAACAATCATGAATCTCATGTGTGACGAAAAGATTTTCCCTCTTATTCCTTTGAAAAAGGAAGTAAAAGCCACTGTCAGCGGTATTTACATCACAAACGTAAGAGGAATCCGAGGACCTTTGACACCACCTGAAGAAAAGAAGAAAAAAGGATTTTTCTCAAGATTCAAAAAAGAACAAAAATAAAAAAGATTGCGAACAGCAATCTTTTTTATTTTCTATAATATCGTAAACTCTTTCGACTCTCTCGGCTTTATATTAATCTGAATCGTGCAATCTGCAATCGGGTCATGATCCACATCCAGTGCGTACTCTGCACGAATGTCAATATTCTCCTCTGTCTCATCTACAATAATATCCGTAGTATAGATTCCAAGATTTAATTGTCCATATGGCGTCTGGTAAAAACAATGATTCTTCTTATTTTTCTCGAAGACCATATTCATAGTTGTAAGCCCCTTTTTGCTCACTTCTAAGATCTCGCTCCCCTGCCATCTGATCTGAGTCTTGATAACTTCTCGAAAACCCTCAACGGCTTCTTCAAAGAAGAGATAATGTTTCCCATTCTTACAATAATAATTACCCACACTAAGGACTTCAATTGGCTCATTCTCTTCACTCTCCATCTCGTTTACAGCCATCTGCAAACCCGAAATACTAATCAATACTTCTTTTGTCATCGTTTCTCCTAAATTCTAACCTAGTATTCTTCTATATTAATCTGTTTTGTTGTCTCAATATCGTATGGAAGTATGGAATTGGCAAACTGCTTGAACTTGTCCGCAGCATCACTTACATAAAAAGAATAAGTACCATGTCCCTGCTCTGTATACGTATTAGCAAGTCCATTTTCTTCAAGCAATTGTTTCAGGTCCATCGCTGTCTCATATGCAGGATTTACCAAAGTGATCTTCTCTCCGACATATTCTCGGATTCTGGAACGAAGCAGCGGATAATGCGTACATCCAAGGATCAGCGAATCGATATCTGTCTCCTTCATTGAAGCCAGATAATAATCAATGATCTCTTCTGTCACATGATGCTTCGCAAAGCCTTCTTCCACCAATGGTACAAATAATGGACAGGCCTTTCCAATAACAGAAGCCTCCGGTTCAAATCCCTGAATGATCTTCTCATACATTGCACTTCGAATCGTACCTTCTGTTCCGATTACTCCAATCTTCTTAGTCGTAGTCGCTGCAAGCGCTGCTCTTGCTCCTGGCTCTACCACACCGATGATCGGAATATCACTCTCACCGCGTACCACATCAAGTGCAAGCGCACTGGCTGTATTACATGCGATTACGATGGCCTTCACATCTTTTGTCTTCAAAAAATTAATAATCTGTCGCGAATAACGAATAATGGTGTCTTTTGATTTACTTCCATATGGAACACGAGCCGTATCCCCAAAATATACAATATTTTCATTTGGAAGATGACGCATGATCTCTCTTGCAACTGTCAATCCTCCAACTCCCGAATCAAATACCCCTATTGGAGCTGATTTTTTAATCTCAGTATTCAAATCAATCTTCTCCTTTATACTCTCTCGTTCTTTCATTGTACTCGTTCTTCAGTTTGTTTTCAAGGGCGAAAAAAGGGGATTAAAAACAAAGCGGGTCAACTGCTGTCGACTCGCTTTGCTATGATTAAATATCTCGTATTCTATTTTATAATCTTTTTGCAATATCTACTTGATATTGTGGAATATTCTTTTCCATTTGTAATGCATCATTGATATCGAAATCAATGTATTCGCCGTGTTGGTAACCTACTACACGGTTTGTCTTGCCTTCTGCAAGAAGATCAACTGCTTTTGCACCCATAATAGAAGCATATACTCTGTCTTTTACAGTTGGGCTTCCACCACGTTGTAAATGTCCAAGGATAGTTGCTCTCGCTTCAACACCTGTTGCTTCTTCGATTCTCTTAGCAAGTCCGATTGAATCGCCAACACCTTCTGCATTGATAATGATGTAATGCTTTTTACCACGATTTCTGCATTCGATAATATCATCAATAATAGCCTGTTCATCATATCCATGTTGTTCTGGAAGTAAAAATTGTTCCGCACCATTTGCAATACCACACCATAAAGCAAGGTATCCAGCATCTCTACCCATTACTTCTACGATACTACATCTTTCATGTGATGTTGAAGTATCACGGATTTTATCGATCGCTTCCATAGCAGTATTTGCTGCTGTATCAAATCCGATTGTAAATTCTGTACATCCGATATCAAGGTCAATTGTACCAGGAACACCAATTACATTGATACCATATTCCGCAAGTGCTTTTGCACCTTTAAATGAACCATCTCCGCCGATAACTACCAAACCTTGGATGCCATACTTTTTCAGAACACCTGCTGCCTTTAACTGACCTTCTTTTGTCATCATTTGTTTACTTCTTGCTGTCTGCAAAATTGTTCCACCACGTTGAATTGTATCAGCAACATCTCTTCCATTCATTGGAATCAATTCTTCTCTCAAAAGGCCATGATAACCACGACGGATTCCCCATACTGTCATTCCTTTTGCGAGCGCTGTTCTTACTACTGCACGAATTGCCGCATTCATGCCCGGTGCATCTCCACCACTTGTCAATACACCAATCGTTTTGATTTCGCCTGAAATATTCTTCATAACGTTTCCTCCATTTTTCCACATAATGCCGGATTGTTTTTATTCTGAAACAATTTTATAATATCTATTTTCGGTTTTCAATGTTTTTTTCTACGACTTTTATTCTAGTTTCTCCAAAATATTTATACAATTTGGACAAAAGCTCAGAATCCACATGAATGTTGCGGTTTTGAGGGAGTTTTTTCATAATTTTTTCCTTCGCACAATAGATGACAACTCCGTCTCTTCCTTCCGAATCTTTCAGCATTTCATATAAATTTTTTTCTTCTGCAAGGAACGCTGCTTTATCCGGAAACTGAATCCACAGATCACAAGATGTCTGCTCAAATGGAATCACGGCTTCGCAGATCAGCTTACTCGCATTGTCATCTTCCTCGGATACACGCCCTTTTACGAAGACCTTTGTATCTTCATTTAAGAATGCACGGTTTTTCTCATAATCTTTCGGAAATACCACTACTTCTACTGTCCCCACAAGATCCTCTAACGTAATAAAAGCCATCGTCTTGCTATTCTTTGTATGCTTGATCGTCTTTCCAGTAATCATACCGCCGACGATTTCCTTGGCGCCTTCTCGCACTTTTGTGCGCCCAGTCTCTTCATCAATCTGGAAATCCTGTGTAGTCGCACTGATATTTTTACGCCATTTTGCTTCATACTCTTCCATCGGGTGACCGCTGACATAGATTCCAAGCACTTCTTTTTCAAATGCAAGCAAGGTTTCTTTTTCGTATTCCCCTACGTTCGGAAGCGGGATCTCAAATTCTTTCTTTTGACTTTCATCCACAATATCAAACAATGACATTTGTCCTGTCATAGAATATTTCTTTTCCTGATTGACCTGATCCAGTATCTTAATATAGATCATCATGAACTGTTTTCTCGTTCCATGAAGACTGTCAAGAGCCCCTGCTTTGATAAAACTTTCAATGGTGCGCTTATTCACTTCTTTTCCAGACAATCTTTCAATAAAGTCTTTCAAATGCTTAAACGGTCCATTTTTTTCTCGTTCTGTCACAATAGCATCGATCATAGGTCGTCCGATACTCTTGATTGCAGCAAGCCCATAACGGATATTTCCATGATCTACTGAAAATCTGCCTTCTCCCGTATTGATATCCGGAGGCAGTATTTTGATGCCCATCTGTCTGCAAGTGTAAATATATTCTGCAACCTTCCCCGGATTGTCGATTACGGACGTCATAAGCGCTGCCATAAATTCTACCGGATAATAATATTTCAAATAAGCTGTCTGATATGCAACAACTGCATATGCCGCCGCATGAGATTTGTTAAACGCATATTTTGCAAAATCGATCATCTCATCATAAATCTTGTTTGCCACTTGCTCGCTGATCCCATTTGCGATACAGCCCGGTACACCTTCCTGTGGATTGCCGTATACGAAATTCTGGCGTTCCTTCTGCATGACATCGCCCTTTTTCTTTGACATGGCACGACGCACCAAATCGCTTCGTCCAAGTGTATATCCGGCAAGGTCTCGTACGATCTGCATAACCTGCTCCTGATAAACGATACATCCATATGTCGGCGCAAGAATATGCTCAAGCTGCGGGCAATCATATGTGATAGACGACTGGTCATTCTTTCCCTTAATATATTGCGGTATAAAATCCATCGGACCCGGACGGTACAGAGAAATCCCCGCGATAATATCTTCCAGACTCTGTGGCTTTAACTCTTTCATGAAGCTCTTCATCCCCGCACTTTCCAGCTGGAACACACCGTCTGTTTTCCCAGTTCCAATCGAATCCAGAACCGCTTTGTCATCATAATTAATATGGTCAATATCGATTTTTTTACCCGTATTTTTTTCTGCCAGCTGCACTGCATTTTGAATTACAGTTAAAGTACGAAGACCCAAAAAGTCCATTTTCAAAAGACCAAGTTCTTCCAATGTGGTCATCGTAAACTGTGTCGTAACAGAGCCATCTGAGCCAAGTGAAAGAGGCACATATTCATCAACAGATTTCTGACTGATTACGACACCGGCCGCATGCATGGAAGAATGTCTTGGAAGACCTTCCAGACGTTTTGACATATCGATCAGCTCTTTGACTTGTTCATCCTTCTCATAAAGATCACGGAGTTCGCTGTTTCCATCCAAGGCCTTTTGCAATGTCATTCCAAGCTCCTGCGGAATCATCTTGGCGATACTATCTACAAATGCATATGGAAGATCCATTACTCGTCCCACATCACGGATAACCCCTTTTGCCTGCAAAGTACCGAAGGTAACAATCTGAACCACGCGGTCCGGTCCATACTTACGCACTACATAATCGATTACTTCCTGTCTGCGTTCGAAACAGAAGTCAATATCGATATCGGGCATGGATACACGTTCTGGATTCAAGAAACGCTCGAACAGGAGCTGATACTTGATCGGATCGATATTGGTAATTCCCAGACAATAGGATACAATACTTCCCGCTGCTGAACCTCGCCCTGGACCTACCATGATATCGTTATCTCTCGCATATTTAATAAAATCCCATACAATCAAAAAATAGTCTACATAGCCCATTTTCTGAATAACACTGAGTTCGTACGTAAGCCGATCCTGCAGTTCTTTTGAAGGTTCTTCTCCTGGAGCAGCATAATGCTTTTTCAGTCCTTCAAAACAAAGCTTATTCAGATATTCCCATGATGTATATCCATCCGGAACATCATACTTTGGCAGCTTTGTGACACCAAACTCAATCTCTACATGACATCGATCCGCGATCTTCTGTGTATTCTCAATCGCATCTAATGCATACGGAAACAGTGCGCGCATCTCTTCTTCTGATTTCACATAATACTGCCCGCCTTCGTATCGCATGCGGTTCTCATCTTCCAGCTTCTTTCCAGTCTGGATACAAAGCAAAATATCGTGTGGTTTTTCATCTTCCGCATAAGTATAATGAACATCGTTTGTAGCAACCAGTTCGATTCCTGTCTCCTGCGAAAGACGGACCAGCTGCTGATTTACCATCATCTGCTCCTGCATCCCATGATCCTGCAGTTCCAGAAAGAAATTGCCTTTTCCGAAAATCTCCTCATATCGTTTTGCAGCGGCAAATGCTTCCTGATACATTGCTCTCTGTAAATATTTCTGTACTTCTCCAGCCAAACATGCGCTGAGTGCAATGATCCCTTCATGATATTCCTGCAGCAATTCCATATCAACACGCGGTTTGTAGTAATATCCTTCTACAAAAGCCTTCGAAACAATCTTCGTCAGATTCTCATATCCTTTTTGATTTTCTGCCAGAAGCACCAGATGATAATATCTGTCTTCCGTAGTCCCTGCCGTCTTCTCCAAACGCGACCCTGGTGCAACATAGACCTCGCAGCCCAGAATCGGTTTGATTCCTGCCGCCTTTGCCGCACGATAAAAATCGATCACACCATACATGACTCCATGATCTGTGATCGCGGCACTATTCATTCCCAGTTCCTTTACCCTGGCAACATATTCTTTTATCTTATTCGAACCATCCAGCAAACTATATTCTGTATGAACGTGTAAATGTGTAAAACTCATTCGCATCACCTATCTCTTTATCAATAATCTATCTCTTTTGTATAAAAAAAGGATGCTTTCGCATCCCTTTTACTCATTTATCAAAAATGCTTTTATCTTATTTTTTTCTTCCGGGTTACTTACAATGAGTTCGACATCCAAGTCTCCTTCTTTCGAGAGCACTTTCGTAGCAGCTACTATCTGAGAAAGTTTCGAATTTAGATTAAATCGATCCCCTTCCTTCGTTACCAGCTCTACCTTTCCTTCGCATTCGTCAATTACATCCAAGAACTTTTCTATATCAGTAATGGCCCTTATTCTCATTGCTTTCAGACTCCCTTGAACCTGTTAAATATTCTACAAATATTATACTTTATCTGTTACGAATTGCAATGCTTTTTTCGCCGATTTCCACCTTTTTTTCCTTTAATAATCGGCCGATTGCACGCTTAAAAGCATTCTTACTCATGTTGAATTCTCTCTTGATAATTTCAGGATCTGCCTTGTCTGTGAAAGGTAAAATTCCACCATTTTTTTCCATCTTTTTCAGGATTATTTCTGCATCTTTATCCATCTGCATTGGGATCTTATCTTTGATACTAAGGTCAAGTTTTCCATCTGGTTTCACCGCTGCAACACGCGCCTGAATCGGCTGTCCAACTCGCAATGTTCCAAAGGAATCTTTCTTCGGAATCAATGCGGAAAACTGATTGTCTACTGCAACGAACGTTCCGAATTTTTCACTTGTATCATAAATGATTCCCTGCACTTCGTCATCCTTCTGATATGGCGAATCTGTTCTTAACATCTCATACACTTTCATCGTCGCACAGAGTCTCTGGCTCTTATCAATGTAAAGTGATACAAGACACTGATCTCCCTTTTCTACTTTTGCAGTCTGTTGCTTAAATGGAAGGAATAAATCCTTTTCCAGTCCCCAATCCAAAAATGCACCAAACTTCCCTGTATCTGCAACATCCAGAACTGCCAATTCTCCAAGCTGGAGCTTCGGTTCATTTGTAGTTGCGATCAAACGGTCATCAGAATCTTTATATAAGAAAACTTCGACTGGATCTCCTGGTTCGATTCCTGCCGGAACCTGCTTTTTCGGAAGCAGTACACGTTCTTCATCTGAACCAAGATATACACCAAAATCAACTTTCTTCACTACCGTTAATATCTGTTTTTTTCCTAATTTCATCTTTCTTCTCCTCGTATTTATTAGAAACTAAAAAACTCAACAATTGCATATGGTGTATTTTCTGTATCACAAAGTTCCACCACAATACGCGATTCTTCCACCGCTTTTTTTAGTACGATCTTGTCTCCATATACTGCTGATTTCTTATATTCTACTCTCACCTCGTGCACCTGGAAGTCATCCGGCAGCACTTCAACAGCCAATTGTACATACTGACTATTGTTCATATGGCTGTTCGTATCAATATGATACTTACGTACCTGGATTGTGTCAACCACAACTGTCTCTTCTGGAAGTTTTATTTTGCGTGGCGCATATGCCATCTCAAGAGGAGGCTCCTGACCGTAGATCGATTTTTCTTCGTCGTCCGGTTTACCAGGCATCCCACGTTCCAGATCCATATATACCCAAAGCGTATTGGCATATGCCAGCATCTCTCCGTCTGGACTCTTCATGCAGAAATTTCTAGGCCCGAACACCCCTTTAAATCCAGTTGGCCATGTAGAGATTTCGATTTCCTCATGCGCTGCAGGATATCGCTCTATAATAATCTGCCATGAATTCAATACCCACGCGCGCTGCTTTGCCTTTAGATAATCGATTCCAACTCCCAACTCTTCTGAATGTGCGCTGCTGGAATCCTGAAAACAATTGATCATGGAAAATAATTTCATTTTTCCATCTTCTCCACATTCGCTGTAACGCACCTTTGTATCTATTTTGTACATTAAATCTTCCTCCTAAAATCGGGCAAAGTCATTTAAAACGGCAAAAAGAACCATTTTATCTTGAACTTTGATGTTGCAGTCACCATTTCATATTCTTCTTCATCCAAAACTTCTTTCAGTTCTTCTTTTCCTTCATCCGGTACTACTGCGTGAACCGAATCCAGAAAACATAAATTCGGATAAAGTACACACCACCAGTTTTGCCCTTTCGCCTCTCCTATCTCAATCCGCAGCGCCTCATACATTCCTTTTGGAAATGTCAGATCCCCGTATGTTTTATCCGGAAAATAACACTCCGTCACGTAAGCCGTCACTTCATCCATACACCCCTCACTGCGCAATGTACGGACCGCAACTTCTTCTATCTCAGTAAGATGGGAACTCGCCCACTCTTTTGTCATTTCCGCACTCTCTGATTCTGGAATGGCTTCTTTCATATATGCGATTACATTTTCTTTCACTTTCAGTTTCAAACACTGATCAGATTCACTGTCGCTGTTTGCGATCACATGAAAACGAAACACTTCTTCTGCCAGCTTTTTCTGAACCTCTCCCTCTTTTCTGCAATAAGAAAAACCCGTGATCAAAAAGGCGACAGCCAAAGCAAGGAAAATGCAAACGATTTGTTTCTTTTTCATATATTTCATAAATATGTACCTCCAACTTTCTTTAGTTGGAGTGTTACCATATTTTTCCACTCTAATCTGATTTTTTATTTTTTTGTACGGATCGTATCTGCAACCGCAGTTACCTGATTGTCGATATGTGCACACACCGCTTCTACTGCTCTCGCCTCATCACGCTGTGCAAGCATCTGAATGATATGCTGATGTTCTGCCAGCAAAACTTCATGTGAATCTTCACGTTTCAGATATTCCACACGATAACGATACATCTGTTCACGCAGATTATACAGTAACTGAATCAGTCTCTGATTATCTGTTGTGCGGTAAATAATATCGTGGAATTTTACATCCGCTTCTGCATACACTGTCACATCTCCTGTTTTCAGTGCTTCTTCAAATTCTTTTGCAGCCACTTTCAGTTCCTCGATCTCAGAATCCAGAATTTTTTCACAGGCAAGCTGCACCGCAAGTGCTTCCAGTGCTCTTCTTACTTCCAGTACATCACGGAGACTCTTTTCTGTAATCTCTGCCACAACTGCACCTTTTCTAGGAACCATAATAACAAGGTTTTCCAGCTCCAGCTTACGGATTGCTTCACGAATCGGCGTACGGCTGACCCCCAGCTTATTTGCCAGATGAATTTCTAAAAGACGTTCGCCCGGTTTTAATTCACCGCGCAAAATCGCCTGACGAAGTGTATTAAATACTACATCACGAAGTGGCAAAAAATCATTCATATTTACTTCAAAATTCGTTCCCATTGCTATTTCCTCCTATTATTGTGTACATTCACAAGATATACCTGCTTTGTAAGCCCCTTTTGTCTGATACGTCTCTGCGCCTGTCTTCCAAGTTTACGATCGTTGAAAATACCAAATACAGTCGGCCCGCTTCCACTCATCATTGCATTCAGCGCACCCTCTTCTTTCATAGTCTCTTTGATCTCTTCAATGATCGGATAATCTTCAATCGTAACTCGTTCCAGTACATTTCCCATAGAAACTGCAATCTTTTCAATATCCTCTGCTTCTAAACCTTCTAATATTCCATCAATATCCGGATGGTCTTCAATCTCATGTGCATCCAGCTTTTCATAAACAACCTTTGTAGAAACGCTGATCGCCGGTTTTGCGATCAGAACATAGCATTTTGGAAGTGGTGGAAGCTGAGTCAGCTCTTCTCCGATTCCTTCTGCCAGTGCCGTTCCTCTCATCACACAATATGGGACGTCGGCTCCCAGTTTCACACCACGTTCCATCAATTCTTCCTCAGTTAATCCAAGATGAAACAGACGATTCATTCCAACGAGAACTGTTGCAGCATTGGAACTTCCTCCTGCCATACCTGCTGCCACTGGAATGTGTTTATCCAATGTAATCGAAATCCCGCCTTCAATCTGAAACTCATCCATCAGCATTTTCGCTGCTTTATACGCTATATTCTTCTCGTCTACCGGAAGATAAAATAAATTTGTCTTTAAATCAATCCCTGGAGTCTCTTTTTTTTGCAAAGTTACATTATCATAAAGATAGATTGTCTGCATCACCATACGAACATCATGATATCCATTTTCTCTTCTGCCAAGCACATCCAATCCTAAATTGATTTTTGCCAAAGATTTCAATTTTAAGGTATCGTTCATCCTGCTTCCTCCTATATCTTTTGTATTTCTATGTATCTTGTATACAACACTACAGCTATAGTATACTCATATTTTCCTTGAAAATCAATATACGTTCTCCAGCTTTTAAATTTCCATCTTTCAAATTATTGATATCCATGATCCCGTCCATTGTCGTACTATACCTTTTTGCCAGTGTCCAAAGCTCATCTCCTTCTTTCACCACATAACCGATTACGCCAGGTCTTTTTTCCAGTTCATTTAAATCAATTGCTTCTAATTCCATATCAGAGATCATCTCTGTATTTATCGTATTTCTAAAAAAGCAATGGAATGCAAGAACCGCCTTCACTTCAACATCATTGCCGCCCAAAAGGCTGACACTCAATTGCTCTAAAATACTGGTGATATAATGGTTCATGTTTTCTTTGGCATCTTTGCATTCTATCAGATAAGAAAACGGAACAACGCCCTGCCATGTATCAAATGGGACTTCATCACTCGCCTTTATATATAAGAAACTAATATGCAGTGCTCCTTCTACTAGGATTCCCTGATCCGCTGCTTTTACATGATCGAGCTGTACCTTCCCATTACTATGGCAAATCTGAAGAATGTCATTTTTCAATTCCGGCAGTGACAAACGTTCTGTCACCTTGCATTTGGAATGATTCTGCAGCACCAGTTGTTCATAACTGACATCCTTTTTTTCTAATTTGCACTGTTTTTCCAGAGAATATACATCTTCCAGAATATCGAGCTGTTCTTCCTCGTAAACCGATAAATATACTTTCAGAGTTCCTTCAATCCCAATAATACGTATTTCGCCATCTTCATCTAATCTGGCATCTGTATAGACATCTTCCAAATCCACTTTTGCCTGATGATACATCATGGGATCTGCTCCCATACACTCAATTCTTCCCTGATAAGGAACGGTCTGCTCGATCCAGTCGATTTTTCCATCCGGAGATTCATAAAAGCAAAATACAAGCAGTTCTCCCAAAATCTGAAGCGCATCTTCTTCCAGCTTGGTATCCATTTTTCGATTTGCAATATCGCTCCAAAGAAGCGTTCCAATCGTCTCCTTGGTTCCAGGCAGCACGATTTCTTCTTTGATGCGGTAAGTATCACGTTTTGAACTGTAAAGTTTCAAAAGATTTACGGACTTTTTCTTTTTAAAAACAGGCGTACTGCATTCTATGTCTACCGGCAGCTCTTCTAAAAACGTTTTTTCTGCTTCCAATTCCAATTCAATCATCGCTTTCAGACGCAGTTTGCGGGAATGGATCATCGTGACCTGAAGCTCTACTCTGGAATTCTTCACGTCGAAAATTCCTTCCGTATCCTCTGCATAGACCATCTCTTCAAATGGAAGTTTTCCGTCCAGCGAACAGAGCATCGGTTCCAGACCATCTCCCGCATACAAAACCTGAAATTCCAATTTCCCGCTCACCCGGATATAATTTTCTACCAATTTCACGTCTTCGATCCGTACAGTACCCTCTCCTGCGATCACTCGCTTCATATCTCGTTTCGCGTCTGGTACATTGTAATCTTCATCCATCATAAACTGATCGATCACTTTTTTCCCGATCTGATTTGTCTGAATCTCTCTTGTTAGGATTTCCATACTTGCTCCCCTTTACTCAAATACAATATTTTTATCGATGAATTCCATTTTTATCACAATATATGGATAAGTCTCTGTCTCCACAATCTGTTCATCTTTTGCCGGTCCCATCAGATTCGTTCGTACATAAACTGCATTTTCCGTTTCATAACAATCTTTCACTTCAATACTATAACCACTTGTAGACTGTTCTCCATACCCCTCTGCCACATAGAGTGCTCCCTGATCTGCATAAGTCAGTTTGAACACCTGCGTCTCTTTTTCCGCGATCATTGCTTCCAACTCTTCTGGAATATTTTCTTTTTCAACTACGGTAAAATCTATATCCCGCAATTTGTCTGTACTGAGTTTCTCCGCTGAACATCCACAGAAAGAACACAAAGTAAGTACGAGTAAAATAGTTCGAAACACTTTTTTCATGACATGCCCCACCTATTATTTCCTTACTAATTTATACAAGAGCTCCGAATTTTAGAACAAAAAAAGATTGCGCTTTACACGCAATCTCTTTTCTTATACTAATGCTGCATTCTTTTTAATTGTTTCCTGAATGATCTCCTGACATTTTGCTCCCAGATTCTTTTGTTCTTCTCGCGACAATTCTTTTGGATAAATCGGTGTACCATACTCGATAATGACATGCGTCTTTTTGAGTTTTGGAACATGATTTTCAAACATCTCTGCCGAATTGTTGATAGAAACCGGCACGATCGGGCATCCTGTCTTCAGTGCAATTTTCAGAGAGCCTTCTTTAAATGGAAGCATAGATAATTCTTCCCCACTATTTCTGGTTCCCTCTGGAAAGATCACAATGGATATACCCTGTTTTACATATTCGATCGCCTTTAAAATCGTCTTAAGACCTTCTCTTGGATCCTCTCGGTTCAAAAATACGCAATACAAATATCTCATCCATACACGAAGGGATGGTATCTTTTCAATCGAATCCTTCGCCACGAATCCTGTCAAACGCTTGCACTGTATGTATAAAAGCAAAATATCAAAATAACTTCTATGATTGCCAACATATAATGCCGCCTCATCCAGAATATTCTCTTTTCCTTTGACAGTAATATCTACTCCGCTGATCCCGAGGATAACACGAAATCCCCACTGCACAATGCGAAGAGAGCTGTAATCTTTTGCTTTTCTATTTATTTTTCCTATAAGCCATTCCACAAAAAATACCGGATAGGAAAGCAATAAAAACAATCCTAAAAATGTTGCGGCTATTATAAATCGAATCATAAACTATTTCCCTTCTAAAACTTCTTCTTTTGCTGGAAGACGTCCGTATAATTCGCAGGCATCGTGAAGCATATTTGCAAGCCAGTCACTGAGTTCATGTCTCATATAACGCCATGCCCAGTTCTTTGTTGCGCTTCCCGGTGTATTCATACGGCCTTCTTTACCAACTGCCATCAGATCCTGCATTGGGAAGATTGCATAAGCGGCGATCGTACCTAAACATGTACGAACGAAATCCCAGTGGATACAGCTTCCGTCTGTGTTCATATAACGGCGTACTTTGTCTTTTGAATACTGAGATGCAGTCTGATACCAGCCAACTGTTGTATCATTGTCATGTGTTCCAGTGTAGCATACACAGTTTGCTGTTGTAAAATTGTGTGGTAAGAATGCACTTTCTTCATCTGAATCAAATGCAAACTGTAAAATCTTCATTCCTGGAAGATTGAACTGATCACGCAGATCTCTTACAGATTGTGTGATTGTACCAAGGTCTTCTGCGATGATTGGAAGATTTTCTCCTAATTCCTTTTCGATCGCATAGAATAAATCTGCACCTGGACCTGGCTGCCATGATCCGTTGAGCGCTGTCTCTTCTCCTGCTGGCACTGACCAGTATTCATCTAATCCGCGGAAATGGTCAATACGTACAAAATCTGCAAGTTTTAATTGTGTCTGGATTCTTGAGATCCACCATTTATATCCATCTGCCTTATGTGCATCCCAGTCATAAAGTGGGTTGCCCCAAAGCTGTCCTGTTGCCGAGAAATAATCTGGTGGAACACCTGCAACTGCTGTTGGATAACCTTTGCTGTCTAATTGGAACAGACCTTGATTTGCCCATACGTCTGCACTGTCAAGAGACATGAAAAGTGGCATATCCCCGATGATCTTGATCTCTTTCTGGTTTGCATATGCACGAAGATGTCCCCATTGTCTGTAGAAAATGAATTGTACAAAATAGCAATAGCCGATTCCTTCTGCAAATTCTTCTCTCATATGTGCTTTTACTTCTTCTGTAGGATTACGATAGTATTCATCCCATGTAAGCCAGTTCTGACCATTATGCTTTTCTTTACATGCTGTAAATAAGGCATAATCTTCCAGCCATGATTTGTTTTCTTCTACAAATGTATGATATTCTCTCCATAATCCTTCATCTGTAGACTGACGGAAACGTCCATATGCTGTCTTTAAAATTCTTGTCTTCCAAGGAAGAATTGCTCCGTATTCGACATATCTTCCGTCTCCTGTTGGACATCCATACAACTCCTCATCCCATACAAGACCCATGTCTCTAAGTAATGCTGGGCTGATGATCAATGGTTGTCCTGCAAATGCAGAAAAACTCTGGTATGGAGAATCTCCAAATCCAGTTGGTGTCAATGGCAGGATCTGCCATAAGTGCTGGCCTGCTTTGTGAAGAAAATCGATGAATTCATATGCTTCGTAACCCATATCACCAATGCCGTAAGGTGATGGAAAAGAAGTTGGGTGAAGCAGAATCCCTGATGTTCTAGTCAATGTTGCTTTGCTCATAATAACCTCCTCTTTTCGTTTTCATAACATTAATTAAATTATACTCAACGATGCGCCGAAAGGCAACGTTTTTGAAATTTACTTTTTAAATACACAGTGGTATAATCTACGAAAAGGGCACGACCTATAAAAATCTTATTTCATACAAGGGAGAGAGGAAAGATGGCTAGAAACCTTACCTTATTAACAGATTTATATGAATTAACTATGATGCAGGGATATTTTGAACGTGGTGAATCTGAAACTGTTGTTTTTGATATGTTCTTCCGTTCCAATCCAAACCAAAACGGTTACTCTATCGCTGCAGGCTTAGAACAAGTAATCGACTACATTAAAAGTTTACATTTCACATATGACGATGTAGCTTATCTTCGTAAATTAAAAATCTTCAGTGACGATTTCTTACATTATTTAAGTGGATTCCATTTTAGCGGTGATATCTATGCGATCCCAGAAGGTACTGTTGTATTTCCAAAAGAACCACTTTTGAAGGTTATCGCACCAATTATGGAAGCTCAATTGATTGAGACTGCGATTTTGAATATCATCAACCACCAGTCACTGATCGCAACCAAAGCTGCCCGCGTTGTTTATGCTGCGGACGGTGACGGCGTTCTTGAATTTGGTCTTCGCCGTGCCCAAGGTCCTGACGCTGGATTATATGGTGCAAGAGCTGCTATGATCGGGGGATGTGTTGGTACTTCTAACGTTCTTGCTGGAGAATTATTCGACGTTCCAGTCAGAGGTACACACGCTCACAGCTGGGTTATGAGTTTCCCAGATGAATATACTGCATTTAAGACATATGCAAATCTTTATCCAACTGCATGTATCCTCCTTGTAGATACATATGATACGATCAAGTCTGGTGTTCCAAACGCGATCCGTGTATTTACAGAGATGCGTGAAGCCGGCATTGAACTTAAAAATTATGGTATCCGTCTTGACAGTGGTGACCTTGCATACCTTTCAAAGAAAGCACGTAAGATGTTAGATGCTGCCGGATTTGAAGATGCTGTTATTTCTGCTTCAAACGACCTTGATGAACTTTTGATCCACGATCTGAAAGTACAGGGTGCCAAGATCACTTCATGGGGTGTTGGTACAAACCTCATTACTTCAAAAGACTGCCCATCATTCGGCGGTGTTTACAAATTGGCAGCGATCCAGAAGCCAGACGGCACATTCCAGTCAAAGATCAAACTTTCTGAAAACACAGAAAAGATCACAAACCCTGGTAACAAAACAATCTACCGTATTTATGACAAAGAAACTGGAAAGATGCGTGCGGACCTCATCTGTTTTGTAGATGAAGCATTTAATGAAAAGGATGACTTATTGTTATTCGACCCTTCTGCAACATGGAAAAAGACCAAACTTGCAGGCGGTACTTATACAATGCGTGAAATTTTATTCCCTGTATTTATCAACGGTGAATGCGTTTATGAATCTCCATCTGTTATGGAAATCGCTGCATACTGCCGTCAGGAAAAAGACACATTGTGGGATGAAACAAAACGTCTCTTCAATCCACACCGCGTATACGTGGATTTATCTCAAAAATTATATGATGAAAAACAGGCATTGCTTAACCAGATGAGCATGACTGATTAAAATTAAAGGAGTATAAATTATTATGAAAATTGTTGTATTAGCTGGCGGACTCAGCACAGAACGTGACGTGTCACTTTCTTCTGGTGCCGGAATCTGCAAGACTTTAAGAGAAAAAGGACATGATGCATTTTTAATGGACGTATATTTAGGATTTCCATATGATGCAGACAAATTAGAAGAAGTATTCACTCTGCCTGGAGCAGGCCTTGAAATTGCGGAAGGAATCAAAACAACAGAACCAGATCTTGCTGCGATCAAAGCATCTCGTGAAGATCAGTCTGACTGTTTTGTTGGACCAAATGTCATCGAAATCTGTCGTATGGCTGACATTGTTTTTATGGCACTTCACGGCGATGTCGGGGAAAATGGTAAATTACAGGCAACATTTGATATCTTAGGAATCAAATATACTGGTCCAAATTACCTTGGCAGTGCTCTTGCTATGGACAAGGGTATCACAAAACAAATTTTTAAAATGTCTGGTGTACCTACTCCAATGGGAACTTCACTGAAAAAAGAAAAGAAAGATACTCCACTTGTAGATCTTGGTTTAAAACTTCCAGTGGTAATCAAACCATGCTCAGGCGGTTCAAGTATCGGTGTATATATTGTAAATACAGAGGAAGAATATCAGGAAGCAATTGAGAAATCATTCAGCTATGAAGATGAAGTCGTAATCGAACCTTATATCAAAGGCCGTGAATTTGCATGCGGTATCATCGATGGAAAAGCGCTTCCTGTAATTGAAATCATTCCAAAAACAGGATTTTTCGACTATGCCAACAAATATCAGGCTGGTGCTACAGAAGAAATCTGTCCTGCACAGATTCCAGATGAAGTTGCAGAAAGAATGCAGCGCGCTACAGAGCTTGCATTCAAATCATTGAAACTGGATGTTTACTCACGTGCAGACTTTTTATGGGATGCCAACGATGATATCTACTGTCTCGAAGTAAATACACTTCCAGGTATGACATCTGCAAGTTTACTTCCTCAGGAAGCAAGAGCTGCCGGAATTGAATACGGTGACCTTTGCGAACTGATCATCCAAAAATCATTAGAACGCTACAACGCATAATATCGGAGGATTTCTCATGAAACATATGTCATTACAGGAAATCGCCGCTGCCTGTGGCGGGCAATATTTCGGCGATGAAACAAAGCCGTCAATCGAAGTAACCGGCGTTGCAATCGACAGCCGCAAGATCGAGGATGGATTTTTATTTATCCCGATCAAAGGGGCACGCGTAGATGGACACGACTTTATTCCACAAGTCATGGAAAAGGGTGCGCTTTGTACATTATCTGAAAAAGAACTTGAAAATGCCTCTTATCCATACATTCTTGTAGAATCCTGCCAGGATGCCATGAAAGCAATCGCACAGCATTACCGCACTGCGCTTGGCATCAAAGTAGTCGGCATCACAGGAAGTGTTGGAAAAACAAGCACAAAAGAAATGATCGCCTCTGTTCTTTCACAGAAATACAATGTTCTAAAGACAGCGGGCAACTTTAATAACGAAATCGGCCTTCCTCTTACGATTTTTAATATCCGTGAAGAACATGAAGTAGCCGTTTTAGAAATGGGCATCAATCACTTTGGTGAAATGCACCGCCTCACAAAGATGGCGCAGCCTGACATTTGCGTCATCACCAATATCGGACTCTGCCACTTAGAATATTTGGGAGATCGTGATGGTATCTTGAAAGCGAAAACAGAGATGTTTGACTATATGCAGCCAGACGCTAAGATCATCTTAAATGGAGACGATGACAAACTGATCACTGTAAAAAATGTAAAAGGTCAGATTCCAAAATTTTTCGGATTATCCACAGACTGCGACGCTTTTGCGACAGATATCCACAGTATGTCACTCAAAGGGATCGGTTGTACTATTCATCTTGGGGATAACTCAATTGAAACAATCATTCCAATCCCAGGACAGCACATGGTCTACAATGCAATGGCCGGGGCTTTGGTTGGTAAGGAACTTGGACTTACTCCAGAAGAAATCAAAGCAGGTATCGAAGCACTCGTACCTGTTGCTGGACGCAACAACCTGATTGAAACAGAATCACTCCTGATTCTTGACGATTGTTACAACGCAAATCCAGTCTCTATGAAAGCTTCTTTGGATGTGCTCTCTACTGCAGATACTCGTAAAGTGGCAATCATGGGAGACATGTTTGAACTGGGTGCCGATGAAAAAGAACTTCTCTATGGCTGCGGTACACATGCTGCTGAAAAGAAGATTGACTCTATCATCTGTATCGGAGCTCTTTCCAAAAATATTGCTGACGGTGCTGCAAGCATTGCAGGTTCCGATGTACATCATTTTGATACAAAAACAGATTTCTTTAAAGAAGCTGATAAACTGATCCAAAAAGGAGATACTATCCTTGTAAAAGCTTCTCACGGAATGCAATTTCCGGAAGTTGTAGAGTATCTTCGCAACATGAAGCTGGATTAATTTCATAAAGATAAAAACGGGCGGTATCATTTTTATGATACTGCCTTAGTATGTAAAACAATATCATTGCCGTTTTCTCTTACGGCAGAATGGAGATATTATGAGATATGAAATGCTGGTACTGGATTTAGACGGTACATTGACCAATTCCCAAAAGAAAATCACACCGCCTACCCGTCAAGCACTGATTGAGATACAACAGAAGGGGAAAAAGGTTGTACTTGCCTCTGGGCGCCCAACTCCGGGTGTCGTTCCTCTGGCAAAAGAATTGGACCTGAAAGACTATGGCAGTTATATTCTCTCTTTCAACGGCGCACGCATTACCAATTGTGCTACCGGAAAAATCATTTACAACAAACTTCTTCCTGCAAGTGTCATCCCAACTGTATATGAGACTGCAAAAGAATATGATGTAGATATTTTAACTTATTCCGATGATGCAATTATTTCAGGACTTGGCTCTAATAAATACACCGAAATCGAATCCAACATCAACCATCTTCCGGTAAAAGAAGTCGAGAATTTTGTAGAGTATATCGATTTCCCGATCAATAAAATTCTGATCACCGGAGAACCTGCGCTCACAGAAAAATTAGAAAAGATTTTGAAAAATAAGTTTCACAAATTTTTGAACATCTATCGCTCGGAGCCATTCTTTTTGGAAGTTATGCCGCAAAACATTGATAAGGCAAATTCTCTTCAGAAACTTTTAAACAGCCTTGGGCTTGTTGCAGACCAGATGATCTGCTGCGGTGACGGATACAATGATCTGACTATGATTGAATACGCAGGACTTGGAGTTGCTATGGCAAACGCTCAGCCTGTTGTAAAAGAATCTGCTGATTTCATCACCAAATCCAATGACGAAGACGGCGTGCTGTATGTGATCAATCAGTTTATGAGAGATTAAGTGCGTTAGCTTTCCTGTCAAAAACAGACGATGTGACCGAAATTTCACATCGTCTGTTCTAATTACATATAAAAAATCAGATGACAGAACCTCTTCCATCACCTGATTTATTCTCTACATAACTAAGAAACCCCTTCGCATTTACAATTGATATTTTTCCATTAATTCTTTGCGATATTTCTTGTCAAACAGTACTTTCTTCACTTCTTCCAGCCTTTCTTCCTCATATAACCTCTGAATAAGCTTTTCGAAACGTTCTTCAGCTTTTTTCGCATCTTCCATTTCTTCTTTTAAACTAGTATTATCTACTTGAAGCGCCGCATTCTGTTCTCTCAAAATCCGATTATCCCTCTCC
>CAZUVY010000044.1:0-23675 GCA_964623905.1 uncultured Faecalimonas sp. | reverse complement strand
CTTTAATGACTATTTGTGCCGCCAACTGAAAGGCGGCGGAATGGAGATTAATATGTAATACAAAATGGCGCTCGTTTGAGTGCCATTTTTGTATGAAAGTATAAGAAGTTGTATCAGTATTTTTTGAGAAATCCTACCATCTCATCGATTGCTTGCTGGGAAGCGTTTGACTCGGGTGAGATGATCACAAAATCATGCTGCAAGCGTTTCGAAAGGGGAAAGTCTAAAGTCTCCCAGGTTCCGTTATGCGCCTTTAAGCCTTTTAGCAAATCCATAGTATGTTTGTGAAGGTTATCGCTTTTGGATGTCACGAAAAAACAAGGTGGAAGATTACCTGCGATCTCTGAACATTCAGGAGAAACGTATTTATAAAATGGATGTTTTTTATAATCTTTTCCATAGAAATCTTTCTTTAGAAAAAGTCCAATACTGTCCATTTTAGTCGTATAAAACATACCGCTGATCAGTCCTAAAGCCTTGATTGGAAGAGTTGGCACCTGGAAATGACCAGCATGGGCAATGGCAGGATTCTTCTGTGAAGCCGCTATATATATAGAAAGAAAAGCACCAGCACTGTCACCTGTCAGATAAACATGAGACGCATCGCCGCCATATTCTGCTATCAAGTTATGAACAACATTTAGACTGAGCGAAACATCTGAAAGAATCTGATACATATCAACATCTGGCACCAGAGGATAGTCAATGCAGAAAACCAGAAAGCCGCGCTTTGCAAGTTCGAGACAGAACGGGCGGTTCACTTCTTTGGTGCAGAGCAAGAATCCGCCGCCGTGGAGGTTTGCAATCACAGGGAGCGGCTCGGAGGCGCGCGCCGGACGATAGATATCCAGCATATGGCAGGAATTTCCGTCATCTATGTAAGGAATGTTAGAAATGATCTCAATATCATCGGATACGATCCCTTCGGATGCTCGCTTCTTCATCCAATTTTCAAAAATCATTTCCACGGCTTTCAATTGTTGTTTAATAAAATAGTTCAAAAAATCACCTCGAAACAAATTAATCTGGATCATATAATACAATATAGTATGCCTTGAAAACAGGGGAGTGGCAACCCTTTTCAAGAAGGAAAAAGGGTTTTCGAGGAAATTAACCTTTGATGTACATATTACGACAAAAGTTTCTTAAAAAGTATAAATAGGGGTTTCCTTTTTAAAATAAAGAGTGCTATACTGTAGAGTGGTATATTAAAAAGAAACGAGTGAAAATCATGATAAATACAAAGGAAAACTTTCAATTATATATTAGAAGAATATTTCTAATTATTATGGATTCTTGTTTAATCAGTTTGGCATCTTTTTTGGCATTGGCTCTACGATTCGATTTGCAAATTTCGACGATTGATCCAATTTTTTTAAGTAATATGCTGGAAACGCTTCCGATACAGATTATTGCTACATTGATTATATTTGGTGTTTTTAGAATCTATAGCAGCTTATGGCAGTATGCCAGCGCGCAGGAACTTCTTAATATTGTAACTGCTGGTATGGTATCTATGATGGTGCAACTGCTTACGATGGTGATGCTGCAAAAGGGGATGCCTCGAAGTTATTACCTGATATATTACTTTCTCTTAGTCGTATTCGTCGGAGGAACCCGTATTTTATATCGTTTTGTACGTATGAAAAAAGCGGATCTTAAGAAAATGTTCCGGAAGAGAACTGGAAAGAAAGTTATGATTGTTGGTGCAGGGGAAGCTGGTACTGCATTGATCCGTGAGATTCAGATGAGTGAGCGTCTGAATTATCAAATCTGCTGTGCAGTCGATGATGATGCGCAAAAGCATGGGAAATACATCAGAGGCGTTCAGGTACTTGGTGGGCGTAATGATATTGTAAGACTGGCAGAGAAATTTAAGGTAGATAAGATTTTGATCGCGATGCCTAGAGTAAGCGCAAAAGAAGTGAAACCAATTATCGAAATCTGTCAGCAGACAGAGTGTGAGATTCAAAAGGTTGCAGGTATCTACCAGATGATCAATGGAGAAGTGAATGTCAGCCAGCTTAAGAAAGTTGAGATTGAAGACTTGCTTGGAAGAGAACCGGTACATATGGACTTGAATAAGATCTTGGAGTATGTACAAGATCGTGTGGTTGTGGTAACCGGTGGTTCTGGTTCGATCGGAAGTGAAATCTGCAGACAGATTGCAACAAAAGGACCAAAGAAACTTTTGATCATCGACATTTATGAAAATACATCCTATACACTTCAGCAAGAATTGACACGCAAATATCCAGAATTGGATTTTGAAGTGTTGATTGCATCGGTGCGAGATGAAAATAGAATCCGCGATATCTTCCGAAAATATCGTCCGGAGATTATTTTCCATGCGGCAGCACACAAACATGTGCCACTGATGGAAGTTTCACCGAATGAAGCGATTAAGAATAACGTATTAGGTACATATAATGTAGTAAAACTTGCAGATGAATTCGGAGTAAAGCGATTTATTCAGATTTCTACAGATAAGGCAGTAAACCCAACAAATATCATGGGTGCATCAAAACGTATCTGTGAAATGATCATTCAGTCATACAATAAACGTTCTAAGACAGAGTATGTGGCAGTACGATTTGGTAACGTACTTGGAAGTAACGGAAGTGTTATCCCACTTTTTAGAAAACAGATCGAAGAGGGCGGACCGCTTACAGTTACGCATCCAGAAATCATCCGTTACTTTATGACCATTCCAGAAGCCGTATCGTTGGTATTGATGGCAGGTGCATATGCGAAAGGCGGAGAAATCTTTGTGCTCGATATGGGAGAACCTGTGAAAATCCTGGATCTGGCGAAGAATATGATTCGTCTTGCAGGACTCAAAGAAGGAGAAGATATTGATATTGTATTTTCGGGACTTCGTCCGGGCGAAAAGCTTTATGAAGAACTTCTGATGGATGAAGAAGGCATGAAACCTACTGAAAATAGCCTTATCTTCATTGGACATCCAATTGAATTTGATGAAGATAACTTATACAGACAACTGGACCGCATGAGAGAAGAATCTGGAAAAGAAACCGCAGATATGCGTGCAATGGTAAAAGAGATTGTTCCGACTTATGTGCTGCCAGAAGAGATGAAAAAGTAAAGGGAAAATTAAAATGTATAAAAACTATTTCAAACGAGTAATAGATGTAATACTTTCTGCAATAGGATTGTTGTTTCTTTCATGGTTATACATAATAATTATTATTGCAATTAAGATTGACGATCCTGGTCCGGCATTCTTTTCGCAAAAGCGTGTCGGAAAGGGAAAGAGACATTTTATGCTTCATAAGTTTCGAAGTATGAAGATGTGTACACCCCATGATACACCAACTCATCTTTTAGAAAATCCAGAACAGTATATTACAAGAGTAGGAAAGTTCCTTAGAAAAAGTTCTTTAGATGAACTTCCACAGATTTGGGATATTTTGGTTGGAAATATGAGTATTATAGGACCGCGCCCAGCGCTCTGGAATCAATATGATCTGATTGAGGGGCGAGATAAATATGGAGCAAATGATATTCGTCCAGGACTTACTGGATGGGCCCAGATTAATGGACGCGATGAGCTTGAGATTGATGTGAAAGCGAAGCTGGATGGAGAATATGTGGAGAAGATGAGTTTCCTGTTTGATGTGAAGTGCTTTGTAGGAACAATCTTTTCTGTCATTAAAAGTGAAGGTGTCGTAGAAGGCGGTACTGGAAGAAAGAAGAAACTTCTTGTAGTTACAAATCATTCATATATGTTATGGCGCTTTAGAAAAGAGTTGTTGCAAGAACTACAGAAAGAGTACGAAGTAGTGATTAGTACACCATTTGTAGGACATGAAGAAGATTTTGCAAAGCTTGATTTCAAAATGATTGAAACAAATGTGGATCGCCGAGGCATTAATCCGATTACTGATTTAAAATTATTTCAGAATTATCGAAAATTGATTAAACAAGAGAATCCAGACTTAGTAATCACATATTCAATTAAGCCAAATATCTATGCAGGAATTGTGTGTAGATGGAAGAATATTGACTATTGTACAAATGTACAAGGACTTGGAACTGCTTTTCAGAAAAAAGGAGTTGCAGAAATTGCAACTATGCTTTATAGATATGCGCTTAAGAAAGCAAAAGTAGTCTTTTTTGAGAATGAGGAAAATGCCAGAATCTTTCGAAACAAAAAAATTGTATCTGGACAGCAGCAAAAAGTACTTCCAGGTGCTGGCATTAATCTAGAACATTATAAATTACAGCCATCTCCTCAAAATGATATAGTGCATTTTTTATATTTAGGGCGTATTATGAAGGAAAAGGGAATGGATGAACTCTTTACAGCAGTACGCAAACTGCAGGAAGAATATAAAGGGAAATTTGTATTAGATTTGGTTGGATTTTTTGAAGATGAATATAAGAGCCAAGTTGAAAGTCTAGAAGAAGATGGACTTGCAGTTTTTCATGGATTCCAAGAAGAACCGAGACCTTTTTATGCAATGGCAGATTGTGTAGTACTCCCAAGCTATCATGAAGGACTGTCAAATGTATTGCTTGAAGCAGCAGCAACAGGAAGAGCGATCATTACGTCAGATATCCCAGGATGTAGAGAGACTGTGGAGAATGGAAGAAGTGGATTGTTATGCTGCGTTAAAAGCTGCGAAGATTTATTTGAAAAAATGAAACAATTTATAGATATGTCTGCAGAAGATAGAAAAACAATGGGTATTTGTGGAAGAAGTTTTGTGGAAAAGAATTTCGATAAAAAAGTGGTTGTAGCAATGACAGTGAATGAACTGTGAAAAATATAAAAGAAGTGAGTTAGAGAGTTAGTTACAAGCAGATTTTGTTTGGAGGATTAAGAAAACTGTGGATTGTAACTACTTTCGTCACGAAAAAGTGGAATAAGGGAGCGATTTGTGGTATGATGAAAAACTGGAATGATCTAGAACAAGATTGCACTTGTGTTGTTTTTGTTTAGGTTGTATGGAAATTGTATGGATTAAGGAGAAGTTTCATGTCGCAATATATCTTGATTATAGTTTGGTTAGCTGCATTGTGCGTTGTAAGCTTAACTGTTAATGTTTATAAAACAGAAAATGTTCTTGGGAAGAAAGAGTTACGTGTAAGTAAAGGTTTTGCGATTCTTGCAGTCATCCCCTTAATTTGGTTTGCATCGATGAGAGATCGTTGGTTCGGTGATACGGATGCTTACATGACGGCATTTAGTAAACTTCCAAATACACTTGGTGAAATTGCTTCTTATATTGCAGGTGTAGATAAAGATAAAGGATTTTCTGTTTTAGGTATTCTTATCAAAATGGTAGTTGGTAACAATGTAAGACTTTATTTTGGGGTTTTGGCAGCGTTGCATGTAATTATCATCGCAATGATATATAGAAAATATTCTTCCAGTTTTTTGACAGCATTATTTATTTTTGTTGCTTCAACGGATTATTTATCTTGGACGCAGAATGGAATTCGTCAGTTTACAGCTGTAGTATTGATTTTTGCAGCAACTGAATTAGTGTTAAAAAAGAAATACATACCTTTAATCGGAGTTATTTTGTTGGCATCTACAATCCATGGATCTGCATTACTTATGATTCCTATTGTGTTTGTTGTTCAGGGAAAGCCGTGGAACAAGAAGACAATGTTAGCTATTATAGCTTTCGTGTTGGCTATTGTGTTTGTTGATAATTTTACTAATCTATTGGATACGTTACTCACAGACACACAATATACAAATGTTGTTACAGATTGGCAGACAGGGGGAGATGATGGAACGAATCCTATTCGAGTATTGGTTTACTCAATTCCAACACTACTTTCGTTGGTAGGAATCCGTTATATTAAGGCCGCAAAGGATCCGGTAATTGATTTGACTTGTAACATGGGAATTTTGGCGACCATGCTATATTGCTTGAGTGCTGTAACTTCGGGTATCTTTATAGGACGTCTTCCAATTTACTGTTCATTATATTCAATGGGGATTTTGTTGCCTTGGGAAATTGAGAATATGTTTACAAAAAGGTCTGCTAAAATAATTAAAATATGTATGATTAGTGCATTTTTAATGTTTTATTATTATCAGGTTCACTTTACGTGGAAGTTGATATAGTAATAGAATTGAAATAATTATAGAACATGATTTCAGAATTGATTAAATTATTATTAGAAGAGGTTATGGATAATGCAGAATGAAAAGAAGATTCAAAAACAATTATGGGAGACTGAGCAGGAGATTTTAGATGTAATACATAATGTTTGTCGGACTTATGGTTTAAAATATTCTTTGGCTTGGGGAACATTAATTGGTGCTATTCGTCATCAGGGTTTTATCCCATGGGATGATGATATTGATATTATGATGCCGCGTGAAGATTACAATAAACTGATTGAATTATGGCCTACTCTGGGAATAGAAGGCTATATTTTAGAAGATCATCGTCTGGATAATGGCTGCGTGAATAATTTTACTAAAGTGCGTAAGGATCATACAACATTTTTACAGGATGAGGTGGAACGCGATAGAGGACACCACAAGGGCGTTTTTGTTGATATATTTCCTGGAGATCGACATGCACCGGGGAAATTATCTGGATGGATTCAGTATCTCGCAAGTGCTATAAATTTGTTGTATTCAAGAGGATATACGAGCGGTTCTGCTGGAATAATTGGTAAGATGGAAGCGTTCCTATTAAAAACTGATCGAAAGAATTATCATAAGCGCAAGTTACTTGCGGAGAAGTTAATGACAAGATGGAATTCTTATGAAACAGAATGGATCTTTCCATGTACAATCCAGTGTTGCCGACAGTATTTCCCTAAAGATTTATTTGATGATTTTATTGATGTTCCGTTTAATGGGAAGATGTATAAAGCGGTGAAGAAGTATGATGAATATCTGCGAATTTCCTACGGTGATTATATGAAATTTCCACCAGTAGAAGAACGTGTGTGGAAGCATCATCCGATTTTGATTGATTTTGAACATAATTATGAGGAATTGAAATAGGTATTTTCATAGCTTGTTTTGGATATGAGGTTTAATATGAGTTATAAAGTTGATAACGCTATTATTATGGCTGCTGGATATGCAAGTCGTTTTGCTCCTCTTTCATATGAGAAGCCGAAAGCTTTGTTGAATATTAAAGGCGAAATATTAATTGAACGTCAGATTAATCAATTAAGGCAGGCGGGAATCGAAGAGATTATAGTTGTAGTGGGCTATAAGAAAGAACAATTTGCTTATCTCGAAGAAAAGTTTAATGTTATTCTGATAGAGAATAAGGAATATAGTACAAAAAACAATCATTCTACTATATATTCTGTAAAGGAATATTTGAAGAATACGTATATATGTTCCTCGGATAACTATTTTGCAGTTAATCCCTTTGAATCAGAGGTGGATGCACCGTATTATGCGGCGGCATATGCAGACGGTTGTACAAAAGAATGGTGTATAGATTGTGATGAAAATGATTGGATTACACATGTTACAATTGGAGGTCAAGATGCGTGGTATATGTTAGGACACGCTTTTTGGTCAGAGGATTTTAGCAAGAAATTTATCTTTTATCTGGAGTCAGTCTACGATAAACCAGAGACGAAGGATAAGTTTTGGGAAGAAATCTATATGGATTATATTGATAAGTTGAAATTAAAAATACGACGATATGAGGATAATTTTATTTTTGAATTTGACTCACTGGATGAATTGCGTGAATTTGACGAACAATATGTGAATCATTCTGGTTCAGCAATTATGAAAAAAGTAGTTGGTGAACTAGAATGTGAAGAAAAAGATATACGAGATATTATTCCGGTAAAGAACTCGGCAGGTGAAGTAGAAGGCTTTCATTTTTCTGTAAGAAATAGTCGTTACATGTATGAGTATGAAACAGAACGACTAAAAGAGGTTAATAAGACAGCGGATAAAATAATTATAGAAGAAGTATTGAATAAGATTCTTGATATACAAAAGATAGAGAAGATTTCGAGAATGGGAGGTTTGACGAACAGAACGTATCTTGTAGAATTGCCGGATGAGAATAAATATGTAGTTCGTTTACCCGGAGAAGGTACAGAACAGATTATTAACCGAAAAGATGAAAAGGTAAGCGCAGAACTTGCTTGTCATATTGGTATTGATACCAACTTATATTATTTTAATGAAAATACTGGTGTTAAGATTTCTCAATATATTGATGATTCCCAGACTATGAATGCAGAATTGTTAAGAAAAAATGAGAATATTGTTCGTGTTTCTAGTATTTTAAAGAAATTACATTCCAGTAAGGTGGATACGGGTGTGTCATTTGACGTAATTCATTTGGCGGATACTTATGAACGATTTATTAGCCAGAATGATGGATTTTTTTATGAGGATTATGAAGAAGTCAAAGAATACATTAACAAGATTAAGGAGGAATACATATCATCCGTGGATAAAAGACCATGCCACAATGACCCATTGTGCGAAAATTGGATATTGCAGGATGACAAGAATATGTATTTGATTGACTGGGAATATGCCGGAATGAATGATCCGATTTGGGATTTGGCTGATGTATCTATTGAGGCGACATATACAGAAGAGATGGATAGACTGTTGTTAAAATCTTATTTGGAGCATGAGCCTACAGTGAATGAATGGAAAGCATTCAATATTAATAAAGTGCTGATTGATTATCTGTGGAGCTTGTGGGGAAAGACAAGAGCGGTATATGAAGGGAAAGACATGGAAAGTTATGCCTTAATGAGATATACAAGAATGAGAGAGAATATGAAAAAATTGAACAAGGAAAGTATGTAATTTATCACGTTGATGACTTGCATTATTTAGAGTAGTGCTTCAAGAAACGGTATAATTTGCGTAGAGTTTTATAGTAGTATGAAAATGAGGTGTAGTATGAATGCCAAAATATCTGTTTTGATGGGAATGTATAATTGTGCTACGACATTGGAACAAGCAGTAAATTCTATAAAGGAACAAACATATACCAATTGGGAATTGATTCTGTGCGATGATGGTTCAACAGATGATTCATATTCGATTGCAACTAAGTTGTCAGAAGAAGATTCAAGAATTATCTTGATTAGAAATGAGAAAAACAGTGGATTGAACTTAACATTAAATCGTTGCTTGGAAATCGCAACTGGAGAATATATTGCTCGCATGGATGCAGATGATGATTGTGTAAAAACACGTTTTGAAAAGCAACTTTCATTTTTAGAAAAGAATACAGAATTTGATTTAGTAAGTTCGGCAATGGTTTTTTTTGATGAAGATGGAGAATGGGGAACATGTTCGGTCAAGGAATGTCCAACGTCAGAGGATGTAGTAACTTCTAGTCCGATATGTCATGCTCCCGTTATGATTAGAAAAGAATGTATGGATGCAGTGGGTGGATATACAGTTGATAAACGCATGTTACGTGTTGAAGACGTGAATTTATGGATTAAATTATATGCCAACGGCTACCGTTGTTATAATCTACAAGAACCTTTATATAGAATGAGAAATGATAAAAATGCTTTAAATCGACGTAAATATAAATACAGAATTAATTCTACATATGTCCGTCTTCAAGGATGTAAGATGTTAGGATTGGGAGCCTTGTGTTATGTTAAATCATTTAAGCCAATGCTTATAGGGCTTGTACCTGCTGTAGTACGAGGATGGATTAGAAGGATGCAACATAGGAGGGATAATATTTGATTAAAATATTGTTTTTAATACATGATTTAGGGCAAGGTGGAGCAGAGAAGGTATTAGTCAATTTAGTTAATAATATGGATCGTTCAAAATTTGACATTACAGTTACTGTTCTATTTGGGAAAGGGGTCAACGAGCAGTTCTTGGCACCAGATATTCATTTGAATGTTATTTTCCCGCAAGAATTTCCTGGTAATAGTCATGTGATGAAACTTTTTAGTCCAGTGCAGCTTCATAAACTTTGTGTAAAAGAACATTACGATATTGAAGTTTCCTATTTAGAGGGACCGTCAGCACGTATTATTAGTGGGTGTCAAGACAATACCACAAAGTTGGTTTCTTGGATTCATGTTGAGCAGCATACGATGAATAAGTTAGCTAAATCTTTCCGTAGTAAACAAGAAGCGATAGATGTGTATAATCGTTTTGATCAAACTATTTGTGTTTCGGAATATGTAAAACAGGATTTTTGCAAGATCTTGAATTTCCAGAAACCATGTAATGTTTTATATAATACTGTTGAATCAAATAAAATTATTTCCAATTCTGAAGAATCGGTTACGGAAATTATTAATGATGATAAAATTAACTTGGTGGCAGTAGGTACATTGAAAGAGTCAAAAGGTTATGAGCGCATGCTCCGTATTGTTAAACGTTTAAGAGATGAGAACTATCCTATTCGTTTGTATATTTTAGGAATTGGTCCACAACAGCCACTATTGGAGCAGTACATAAATAATAATCAACTAAATGACGATGTAATGCTGCTTGGTTATAAAACAAATCCATACAAATATGTATCTAAGTGCGATTTATTTCTTTGTGCTAGTTTTGCTGAAGGATTCTCCACTGCAGCGACTGAGGCATTGATTTTAAATATTCCTGTTTGTACGGTTGAAGTTTCTGGAATGAAAGAAATGTTGGGAATGAATAATGAATATGGGATAGTAACAGATAATGATGAAGAAGCGTTGTATAAAGGACTTAAACAGTTGTTGGATTCACCAGTATTGCTTAAAACATATAAAGAGCAAGCAACGAAACGAGGAAAAATGTTTAGTACGGAAAAAACAGTATACGCTGTAGAGAAAATGTTTTTATCGTTATGAGAGGAGGAATATTTTTATGGACAATTTAATCTCTGTTATTATACCGGCGTATAATGTTGCTCCTTGGTTGCCGCGTTGTTTAGATAGCATTTTGGCGCAAACACATAAAAATATGCAAATCATAGTTATAGACGATGGATCTACAGATGCTACACCGCAAATTATTGACGAATATGCAAAAAAAGATTTGCGTATTCAAGCTGTGCATCAAAAAAATGCTGGTTTAGTTGCGGTGAGGGATAAAGGTATTGAGTTGTCATCTGGGGAGTTTATTACTTTTGTAGACGGTGATGATGCAATAATTCCAAGTATGTACGAAAAACTCCTTGCAAATGCTTTGAAGTACGAAGCTGACATCTCTCATTGTGGAGTCAGTTTTTGCTTTTCAGATGGTCATGAAGAATTCCATTATGGAACAGGAAAATTGGTTATTCAAAATCATATAGAAGGATTGAAAGATTTGTTGGAGGGGACATTTGTTGAACCCGGTGTATGGAACAAATTATATAAATCGACATTGTTAAAAAATAGTTGTCTTGACTGCACGATACTTAACAATGAAGATTTGCTGCGTAATTTTGTAGTGTTTGACAGAGCACAAAAAAGTGTTTATGAAGATTTTTGTGGTTATCTGTATTTTCAACGAGAAGGTTCAATGTCAAAAGATAACAAGAGATTAGTTACTGCTTGTCGACAAATCTCCCGTGCAAGAGAGATAATTGTAAAACAGTCCTCAGAAGAAATCTATCCGTATGCTATGCAGACATGGTTGTCGTCGATAGTTAATGCGATAAACATACTAACATATAGTGATGAAATTGAAGCAAAACAATATTGCAAAGAATGCCGAAGAATTTTGCACAAGGAAAGAGAACATCTTCATTATCTCATTAAACGTCAGCAGTTCGTAGCAAAATTGATTTTAATTTCACCTGCATTGCATAGGTTAATATATCGTGTATATAAGATGAAGAGAATGCGATGATATATCCGTGTTGAATAAAGTTTAGTCTGAAGGAAAAAGAAAAATGATTACGACAAGAGAACAATTAGATGATTGTTTAAAAATAGAAAAAGAGTTTTATAATCCAACAAAATCGACCAGTCGTAGAATAAAAAGTTATTTGATAGCTGGAAGGGGCGTTGAACTTTGGAAATATATAAAAGCTCTTCGTAGATTGGAGTATTATTATAATAATAGAAATAAGAATCCGTTTTTGGGATTTATGAATTTAATGTATGCTCGTAAATTTAATAAGCTTGGTTTTAAGTTAGGAATTGAATTGGAACGAGGTGTATTTGACGAAGGACTTAAAATTTACCATACGCAAGGTATTGTTGTTAATGGAGATGCAAAAGTAGGAAAGAATTGCATATTGCACGGCGCAAATGTAATTGGCAATATGGGAAATGATCTTAAAGCTCCTGTAATTGGTGATAATGTCCGATTAGGAGCTGGCGCAAAGGTATTAGGAGATGTATATATTGCGGATAACGTACAAATTGGCGCTGGTGCAGTTGTCTTACATTCGTGCTATGAGGAAGGTGCTTTGTTGGTAGGTATTCCGGCAAAAGCGCATACACACAGTAACAAGAAAGATACGAATTGATATTTGTTATTAAGGGGTGGGGAAATTGGAACCGCTAATTTCTGTAATTATACCGATTTACAAGGTAGAAGATTTTTTAGATGAGTGTATATCATCTGTTATTTCGCAGACATACAGACATTTGGAGATTATCTTAGTTGAGGATGGTTCACCGGATGGTTGTCCAGAAATGTGCGATAAATGGGCTGAAAAAGATAGAAGAATTAAAGTGATTCATAAAGCTAATGGCGGATTGTCAGATGCAAGAAATGCAGGTCTTGAAGTGGCTTCTGGTGATTATATTGCTTTTGTTGATAGTGATGACTGGATAATGCCTAAGATGTATGAAAAAATGTTGTTGGTAATGCAGCTTGAAAATGCAGACATCTGTGCTTGCAATATGCGTTCTTGCTATTCAGATCATGAAAATGTGTGGGGATGTAGAGAATATGTCATCGGAAATTCAGAGCAGATATTGGATATGTTGTACAGTGATACAAAGTATCCTGTAGCTGCCATAAATAAACTATACAAACGAGAATGCTGGGAAGAACTCCGATTTCCGGTGGGGAAAATTTGTGAAGATGCGTTTACCACTTTTAGACTCGTTCATAATGCAAAACGAATTGTACAAATTCCAGAGGCGTTTTATTGTTATCGTATTCGTCCTCAAAGTATTATGACATCTGCTTTTTCTATTAAAAGAATGGATGAAGAAGAAGCGTGGAGAGTAAATTATCAGTTTGTTAAAGAATACTATCCCCAATTGTATAAAAAGGCATTCCAATTTTATATTCAGAAAGTACATGTGCTTATTCAAACAATTTCAAAGGAGCAACGCCAGGAGTTTCTTCAGCAGTTTGAATATCTCAAGAAAATAATGGAACAAAATTTGGTGTTTGTGATATTCAAAAGTGAATTGAGCTGGAAGTATCGAATTAAGTATTTGATTGACTGTATTCGATTGTAGGAGAGGATAGCAATGTTGGATTTTTCGATTATTATACCAGTCTATAATGCTGAAAAAACTTTAGAAAGATGTTTGAATTCAATTAATGAACAGACATTCTTAAATTATGAGGTTATTTTAATTGATGATGGATCTACTGACCAAAGCTTAAACATATGCCAAAAGTACGAAATGCAGAACCAAAGGTATCGTGTAGTCCATCAAATGAATAGTGGTCCGTCTGCAGCCAGAAACGTGGGATTGGATATGGCGATGGGCAAGTGGGTCTGTTTTGTAGATAGTGATGATTTTATTGAAACGAGTTACTTACAAGATATATTGAATTCAATACAGAAATATGATGCGGATGTTGTTTTCATTGGGCATCATAAAGTTTTCGAAAATGGAAAGAAAGAAATTTTTCTTCCCTGTGAATTGTCTGATACAAACGTCAAGACCATTTTAGAATTATCAGAACAAGATATGTTTGGTTATACTTGGATAAAAGCTTTTCGGAGAGAGTGTGTTAAAGATATAAGATTTAATTCTACTCTTAATCTGTTTGAGGACGAAGTGTTTACATGTCAAGTTATACCAAATTGCAAGAAGATCGGTGTTGTTAAAAAGCCAGTATATAATTATAACGTAGGCGATGGAAGCAGTCTGATCGGTCGTACACATGAGGACTATTGTTTGAAATGTGATATGGTTTATAATGCATGGAAAGCTATGCTTGCTGGTACTCAAGAGATTCAACATCTTATGTTAGTGAGAGCCAATAAATTTGTGTCTCGTTGTTATTATTATGCGTTTGAGCGTCAGGTAGACATTCAAACATTTTTTTCTCAATTAAAGGAAACCACATTCTTTCAAGAACATACAGATAGGATCTGTTTTGATGATGCGGTAAGAAGAGGTAACTACAAGAAATTGTATTTTGAGAAGACTAAATATCAAATCAAAGTAAAAATTTCATCAGTTTTACATAGTAAAAGGTAGAGATAGGGATGGAAAAGAAGAAAGTCGCAATTTTACTGCCTTGGCTTAAAATGGGCGGAACAAATAAAATTGCATTGAATTTTATTAGAGAATTGTCAGAGTATTGCGAAGTTACTCTGGTTTTAAGTGAGAAATCAGGAGAACTTTTAGAAGAACTGCCAGATGGTATTCATCTGCTTGTTGATGAGATGGCAGATTTTAAACAGTTATTCCTTGAAGATATAAAGCATTTGCGTGTTATGTCGATAGCAAAAGACATCATTTATTATGCTAAAATCCGAATGGGTAAGGACAGCATAGATAATTACCGTTACATAGTTGATCGCAGTGGACAGATTTGTGATACAGAGTTTGACTGTGCAATCTCATATCATGGTCAGTCACCGGAGCGTTTATTAAATTTATTATACAGAATTAAAAGTAAAAAAAGAGTTGCCTGGATTCATGGGGAAATGGCTTTCTCCGAAGATAAATGTCGTAGACTGAGAAAGTATTATCAGCAAATAGATCATTTCTTCTTTGTATCCAATCCAACACAAGCATCTTTTGCAAAAGTTATTCCATTTGATGAAACAAAGGCAACAGTGTATTACAATCCAATAGATAAGCAGGATATTTTGGAAAAGGCTCAGGCACAGTGTATACCGGCTTTTGAAACCGAGTATGTCAATCTACTAACTGTTGGTCGAGTTTCCTCAGAAAAAGGACAAGATATGATTCCGGCAATTACACGTAACCTTATCAATCTCGGTCATAAGGTGCGTTGGTATATTGTTGGTGATGGAGATATGCGTCCAGAAATAGAAAGCCGAATTAAGAACGAACAGGTTGAAGATTCCGTTTTCCTTTTGGGAGTTAAGACGAATCCTTATTGCTTCATGAAGTCATGTGATATTTATGTGCAGCCTTCGTATACAGAGGGATATTCAACTACTATTTGTGAAGCCGGTATGTTGGGAAAAGCGATTGTTGGAACTAAACCGTCTGGAGGTATTCGAGATCAGATTACGGATGGAGCTGATGGTCTTATTGTTGATGCGACAATAGAGGGACTGACTGAGGGTATTCAAGAATTATTGGACAACAAAGATTTGAAGCGACAGTTTGAGACTAAGATTCAAGAGAAGAATTTTGAGGGAAAAGGAGAAATTCGAAAATTCCTCAATTATCTGAACAAAAAAGAATAAAGATAGGTGCTGACAATGAATAAAGAAAGAATAAACTTTGAACAGCAAATAAAGTTTTCGGTTATTATTCCAGCGTATAATGCAGAGAAAACAATTAGCCGATGTTTACAGTCTATAACTGCTTCATCATATGAGGCAATTGAAGTGATAGTTGTGAATGATGGTTCTACAGATAGCACGGCAGAAATGGTTGAAGAGTTTATTAAATCCGATAAGCGTGTCATGCTGTTCTCCCAGTCAAATGCAGGACCGTCCACAGCTAGAAACAATGGTATGGAATACGTTTCTGGCGACGTCATCACATTTGTTGATAGCGATGATTACGTTGAACCGGACTATTTTGATGAATTGTCTTCTGCGTTTAGTGAGAGTAATGCAGATGTTGTCTTTTTCGAATTCAATAGAGTGAATGAAATAGGTAGCATCATTTCGAGACATCATCTACCACAAGAATTTTTATCTACTAAGTATTACGATAATCTTATGCACCTATCACAAGCTGATATGTTTGGATATACTTGGATAAAGGCTTTTAAATGTACTGTTTTGGAAAGAAAAAGGTTTGACACAAATATGTGTTTATTTGAGGACGAAGTATTTACTTGTATGGTATTGCACAAACCAGTAAGTATTAAGTTCTTATATAAGCCTTTATATAATTATGTCTGTACAGGAACGGAGTCTTTGGCAAGAAGAACACATATTAATTATCATATTATGTGCGATAAGGTTTATCTCGCCTGGAAATTTCTTCTAAGAGAATGTGATGCTGATTATGAGGCTTTTTTAAGAGAAAAAGCAACCCATATGCAACGTGTATGTAAATTTTATGGGCTTGAACGTAATGTGCATACAATTCGTTTTTTTAAAGAGTTATCCAAACTTTCCTTTGTGAATGATCATCCCGCAAAAGATGGATTAATCCATGCAATCAAGAATAAATATTGGACTATTGTATATAAGGAAGTGGCAATATATAAAGTGAAAAGTTTCATATCAAAGTTTCTGAAAAAATAAGGAGATTTATTTAACAATTGTATTATATAACTGAATTGTTTAGACAGAGAAGTTGGAAAGGAAAAAGATGAAACAGCGTAGCAGAACGGAATATTCATTAATTAATATATTTACTGGTTTTGTGGGGTATGGACTGAACACAGTAATTGGATTTATTTGTAGAATAATTTTTGTACGAACTCTTTCAGCAGAGTATTTAGGCGTTAGTGGATTGTTTACCAATATTTTATCTATGTTATCGCTGGCAGAGTTAGGTATAAGCAGTGCAATTACGTTTGCGTTATACAAACCAATTTCTCAGAATGACGAAAAGAAAATCGCATCGATTATGCAATTTTACCGTCAGGCATATGCATTAATCGGTATCATAATAGCGGCGATTGGTTTAGGGTTAATTCCATTTTTAAATGTGATTATAACAGATACACCGAATATTAAAGAAAACTTGTATGTACTTTACTTGCTTTATTTGTTAAGTACAGTTGTTAGCTATTTCTTTAGTTATAGACAGGCGTTATTACATGCAATGCAACGCCAATATATTGTTGTGGGTTATAACTATGTTGTAACGATTGTTCAAAGTATATTGCAGACGGTATTTCTTTTAATAACAAAAGAATACTTGTTATATTTAATAATTCAGATTATCGGAGGGATTTTCTACAATATATGGGTATCAATCAAGGCAGGGAAAGATTATCCGTATATAAAAGCAAAAGACATTGAACCGTTGTCTCGTGACGAAAAATGGGATTTGCTTAAAAATGTAAAAGCGTTAGCAGTAAATAAGCTTTCTGGTGTCTTAGTAAATAGTACAGACAATATAGCAATAACTTATTTTAGTGGATTGAGTTCGGTAGGTTTTGCTTCAAATTATACGTTGTTTTCAACAACACTCGATAAACTCATTACGCAGATGTTTAATGCTTTAACAGGAAGCGTTGGAAATTTAAATGCATCGTCGGATGACGAAACAAGATATAAATTTTTTAAGACTTTGAATTTAACAAATTTCTGGTTTTATGGTTGGGCTGCTATTGGTATTGCATTTGTTTCAGGGGATTTGGTTAGCTGGTTTTATGGTGTTGAATATGTATTGGATATGAAAATCCCTTTAATATTAGCCGTAAATTTTTATACAATAGGAATGTTACATGCCAGCTATACTTACAAAAGTACATTGGGATTATTTAGGTATGGTCAGTACTTGCTGTTTTTGACAGGAATTATCAATTTAATCTTAGATGTAATTTTAGGTAGACTATGGGGTACTTTTGGAATTTATTTTGCAACTTTAATTGCACGATTAGCAACAAACATATGGTATGAACCATATGCTGTTTATCGATATGGATTAAAGAAGAATCCATTGTTATATTTAAGGCGTTATGGAGCCTTTACGGTGATTTTATTAGTTACAGGTGTAATGTGTTGGGGATTGTGTAGTTTGTGCAATTTTTCTGTAATAGGAAATGTTGCAATTAAAATGCTTATATGCACTGTGGTGCCTAATTTTATATTTTTTATCTGTTTTAGGAAAACAGATGAGTTTGCATACTTGGCTAAGAGTGCAAAACGCATATTAGCTAAAGTATTACATAGGCAATAGTAAAGGAGCGATGCAGAATGAAGATAGGCATTGTAACGATAATGGACTACACTAATTATGGTAATCGACTTCAAAATTATGCGGTTTATTATGTGTTGAAAAAGAAATTGGGATGTAGCGCCGTATCATTGGCGTCTTATAAGGAAAAACCATTTTATGATGGACAATATATCTCTTGGTTCAAAAATCAAATTGTCAAACAGCTTTCTCGTTTTCCGGAGTTAGTAGAAAAACGCTTTGGTTCGGCAGTGACAAGATGGGCAAATTTTAACACTTGGAGCAAATTAATTCCAACAAAGAATTATTATAATCGCCAGTTACTGCCGGAAAAATTGAATAGAAACTTTGATTTCTTTATAGCCGGTAGTGATCAAATCTGGAATTACAGTTTTTCTTCACAAAAATTCGATGATTATTTTCTCAGATTTGCGAAGCCGGGAAAAAAGATAGCTCTTTCTGGAAGTTTTGGGGTAGAAAGTATTCCTGGAGAATGGAGACATGTTTACACCGAAGGATTGAAAGAATTTTCTTATATTTCAGTACGAGAAGATGCTGGGCAAACTATCATTAAGGAATTGTTGGGAAAGGAAGTTCCAGTTCTAATAGACCCTACAATGATGTTGAGCAAAGAAGAATGGTTAAAAGTATCAAAAAAACCAAGAGTTGATTGCGCAAAACCTTATGTTTTAAAATACTATTTGGGCGACGAAAAAGAGGAAAATAAAATAGATATCTGGGCAAAAGAAAACGGATACGAAGTGTATGAACTGCTTAATAAGGATATTCCTGAGTTATACTCGGCGGGTCCGGGGGGATTTATTTCTTTAATTAGTAATGCTTCGTTAGTTTGTTCAGATTCATTTCACTGTATTGTATTTTCAATTATTTTCTCAAGACCGTTTCTTGTGTATGCAAGGCAAGGTTCTGAGAACTATATGACTTCGAGGTTAGATACATTACTTAAAAAGTTTGGCTTCGAGAATCGTTGGAAACATCTGATAGAAGAAAATGATTATCTGAAATGCGATTATTCTTTAGTTCCGGAACTTTTGGAAAAAGAACAAAAGATGTTCATGGACTATTTATCGAAAGCATTGAAGTAATCATAAGAAAGAGGTGAAGAACATGCCGATTTTAGCCGACAGAAAAGAGTGTGTTGGATGCACAGCGTGTATGAATGTTTGCAAAACAAAATGTATTGAAATGAAGACAGATGCTAACGGTTTTGGTTATCCGGAAGTTGTTCATCCATTAAACTGTGTCGAATGTGGCATGTGTGAAAAAGTATGTCCGGTATTGAAAGAAAGAGATGCAGTAAATGACTTTCCAGTTGTATATGCGGCATTATCTAAGAATGAATCTGTCCGTATGGAGAGTTCTTCTGGGGGTGTGTTTACAGAATTGGCTAAAAGAATAATTTCGCAAAATGGCATTGTTTACGGTGCAGCATATGACGAACAATTTGTAGTTCATCATTACAGTGTAGATAATGTAAATGCCTTGCAGAAATTGCGAGGGGCAAAATACTCAGAAAGCAATTTGGGTAGCACTTTCCAGGAAATATTGAAAAGATTGCAGCAAGGTCAGTTTGTGCTGTTTACCGGTACTCCTTGCCAGGTTGCAGGTCTAAAGTCATTTGTTAGAAAAGACTTTGGTAATTTGTTTTGTATTGATTTTGTATGTCATGGAGTTCCTTCACCGGTAGCGTGGCAATCATACATAGAATACAGAGCGAAGGAAGATTGCAACGGCGAATTACCATGTAATATTAACTTGAGATCCAAGAATACAGGTTGGAGTAATTATCAGTATTCTAATGTTTTTGAGTACGAAAATGGAAAGCAACACACTGCATTAAGTTCACAGAGCCTGTTTATGAAATTATTTGTGAACGATTATATCTCAAGACCTTCTTGTGAAAATTGCAAATTCAAAGGATATAGTCGAGTTAGCGATATTACCTTGGGCGATTTTTGGGGAATATGGGATATTGATCCCGAAATGGATGACAATAAAGGAACATCTGTCGTATTGATACAGTCTGAAAAAGGAAAAAGGCTGTGGGAAGAAATAAAAGACAAAATAAAGTATAAGCAAGTTACTTTAGAACAGGCAAGTCAATATAATCCATCAATGTTGGTAGCTTCTAAAGCAAAACCAAATAGAGAAGAGGTACTGGAACGCATAAGAATAGGTCAGATTGGCTCTTGTGAAGAACTGTTTGTGCAGAAAGCACCATCTCTTTCAAGTAGAGTGAAAGGGAAAATTGGAAGAATGTTGCATAGTATTCTAGGCAAGTAATGCGGATGAATGAATTTTTACTGTTAAAGCAAAAGCTATAAGATGTTGGTGTCAAGTGGTTCATTTATAAGAATGCCAGAGTGTTAAGAATATTTTCTAAAGTGGAATTCCATTTGGGTCTGTAGAAGAAAAATATTTATAAAACGAGTCGTATCTAAAGTGAAGAGACTGGTTTTAAAGGAGTGAAACGATGAAAAAAGTGGAACGACTTAATACAAAAGGAAAAGCTAAAGTTTGCAGAGCATGGATTCTTTGTATTATTTTTGTTCTGCTTCTTTTGTTTTGGAATATTGTGAGATCATATACAGATTTGGAGTTAGAGACATACAATATTGTTACAGATAAGTTATCCAGTGAGATTAAGGTGGTTTTGATTTCAGATTTGCATAATCATGAATTCGGAGAGAAAAATTCTGAATTGATAGATATGATAGAAGAAACAGAACCCGATTTAATACTCATGGCAGGAGATTTTGTGAACAGTAATTCTGACGATGAGGATATCCTCTTAAATTTGACAAGGATGCTTACTAAGATTGCCCCTACATATTTTTCTATGGGAAATCATGAATCGGATTATGTAGAACGGACAGGCGAGGAGTTGCGAGGGAAAATCGAAGATGCTGGAGCCAATGTTTTGGAACTCGAATTTGAAGATATAGAAATAAATAATGAAGTGCTTCGTATTGGCGGTATGTATGAATATGCTTTTGCGATGGACGGAGATAATAGTACAAAACATGAGAATATGGATGACGATGTGTATTGTTTTCTTGCAGAGTTTCAGAATACGGATAGTTTTAAGTTGATGATGGCCCATCGGCCAGACAGTTTTATTTTTGGTGATGCTTCAAAAACATGGGACATGGATTTAGTGGTGAGCGGTCATGCTCACGGTGGGCAGATCGTACTTCCAGTGATTGGTGGTTTATGGGCGCCAGATCAAGGTTGGTTTCCAGAATATATTCATGGATTCTATGAAAAAGATAAGATAGGTATTCTTATTACCAGTGGTTTGGGAAGTCAGTTAGAAACAGTACCAAGATTTAATAATCCACCAGAAGTAGTAGCAATCACGTTAGTACCAAAGCAATGAAGGGGATGAGATTTGATGGATATTTTGAATAAAAAATTTTTGGATATTTTAAATACTGCAATTAGAGGAGAGGCTTTTGAAGACGATGGTGAATTGAGCATAGACGATTGGCAGAAGATCATGCGTTTAGCAGAGATTCACAAAGTATTGCCTCTTATTTTTGAAGCAGTCTATAGGGTTCCTGCCTTGCAACCACAAATTGCCCCTTTTATGGTAAATTTAAGGCAGCGTGTTTTACGTCAAGTTACATTACAAACGATGAAGACAAGTGAGTTTGTAATGCTGAATCGGAAATTACAAAGTGCTGGCATAAAACCAGTAGTGGTAAAAGGAATTATTTGTAGAAATATATATCCGAAGCCAGATTATCGTATGTCCAGTGATGAGGATGTATTGATTCAAGCGGAACAAGAGGAAGCATGTCATAATGCGATGATCGAATTCGGTATGCAGACATTTGAAGAGGATGAAAAGCGTTTGAAAGTATATGAGGTTCCTTATCATAAAGCAAACAGTCCTTTATACGTAGAGCTTCATAAACACTTATTCCCACCAGAATCAGATGCATATGGAGATTTTAACCAATTTTTTGAAGGTGTGTTTGAGCGCACAATCGTTGAAGAGATAAATGGCGTTTCAATATATACAATGGAATACACGGATCATTTGTTTTATCTGATTTGTCATGCATTTAAGCATTTCCTGCATAGTGGATTCGGAATACGACAGGTATGCGATATTGTGATGTATGCCAATACCTATGGCAGTCGGATTGATTGGGAGCGAATGTTACAAAATTGCAAAGCAATTCATGCAGATATATTTGCGGCAGCATTATTTAAAATTGGCGCAAACTATCTTGTTTTCGAACCAGAGAAGGCTTGTTATCCACAAACATGGCAGGCAATCGAAGTAGATGAAACTGCGATGTTGGAAGATTTGCTTTCCAGCGGTTTGTATGGAGATGCTAATATGAGCCGAAAACATAGCAGCAATATTACATTGGATACTGTTGCGGCACAAAAGCAGGGAAAGAAGAAAGGAAATGCTCTTGTAGCTTCATTGTTTCCGTCAGCAGAGAAATTGAAAGTTCGATATTCCTATTTGGAAAAACGACCATATCTTTTGCCAATTGCATGGTGTGAGCGTATTTTGAAATATCATAAAGAATCAAATCAAACACAAGATAATAATGCAGTAGATGCAATGAAAATCGGAAAGCAACGTGTTGAACTCATGAAGAAATATGGGATTATAAAATGATTTATTATACGGGATTTGATCTGGCTTGATTGCCATTTCAAATCCCGTTCGACATATTTCGACAAAATTCGACAAAAGATAGGAATGGTTACTATTTTGAAACTAAGCACTTACCACTTATCGTAATCAGAGCTTGTGTATTTTAGATTTCAAATATGCCACAACTATTCCTGAATAAGGTTTTAGCTTACCCTCTGCATCAGGACGCTCATATTCTGCCAACATTTGCTGTAACATACTTTTAGACCAAAGACCTTGTTTTTTATTCTTTTTCAATTTATCTTTACAGGCTTCTAGTGCTTCTTGTCTATTGGATTTTAAATATACTCCAGGTCCATTGTAATTCAGATTTAAGGTGTTATTCAAATCCATATTTATAGCTTGATTATCTGAATATATCGTCCCATCTGTTCCATATTTAATCAAACCTATAGTTGATTCGTCAAATGGATTTACCGTCAAGTCTTCATTACCTCTATGTGCATCACAAGTTAACTCTTTCTTAGGGTGTCCTTCATTTCCATAACATACCCCTAACATTATACGATAATCCAATGCTGCTCTTTCATCTTCTAATAATTTACTCTGTGGCATTATATGCTCTATCTTTACCTGTTCACATGAATCTAAGCGCTTCATACAATACCCACATAAGTAACCTTGCTCTTTTAAAAGAGATTCTCTCACATCATCTTTTCTATCATATCCGTCGTAATAAGCACCTTTCTGCTTCTTATATTTTGTCAGTGACTCCGGTTCGGATTTCTTTTGTATATATCTCATTCTAATCTCCTAATGGTATTGATTTACAATTAAAATTGACCCAGGTTTAACGCTTAAAATTGACCCA
>CAZUVY010000043.1:21866-23862 GCA_964623905.1 uncultured Faecalimonas sp. | reverse complement strand
AAGACATCGCCCTTTCACGGCGGTAACACGGGTTCGATTCCCGTAGGAGTCATTTAAAATTAAATATGGCGCCATAGCCAAGTGGTAAGGCAAAGGTCTGCAACACCTCTATCACCAGTTCAAATCTGGTTGGCGCCTGATAAGAACTCAGAAATTAAATTTCTGAGTTCTTTTTTTGTTCCGTTTTACGTATGATAGACTATTTTTTAGAGAAATGATAAAATTATTTTAATATTAATGAATCAGGAGGTACTTCATGAAACGAGGATATGATGTTTTTGGAAAGGCGTATGGAACCATGCTTAGAAACGACTTACATGATATTCATTCAGTTGATCATAAATTTATGAAAGAGATGGTATATTTAGAAGATGAATCTTATGATTTTCTTTACAATGGTAAACCAGAAAAAATAGATATGGCAAACCATGAATTATATATATTTGCTCAACAATTTAAAGGAGTTAATGATAAACAAACAATTAGCAATATTTTGGCATATACGAAGAAAATGGCTGATGTTTGTAATGATGACTTCGAAGAGATGAAATTTGGTGGTACTGAAAAAGAAATAATAGAAAGAGGTACAGATTGGTGTGCGGACTTAGCAAGAGTAGGTGCTGTGTTACTTGCTTGTAATAATATCCCAGCAAGAATTGTTCACTTAGTAAATCCACTAAAGGCTTACAATGGGCATGTGGTTGTAGAAGCTTTTTATGAGGATAAATATGGTGTATGCGATTTTGTTTATGGTTATTGCTTTTATGAAAATCAACCCTTGGATGCGTATGAGTTAATGAACAACAGAGAATATTTAATGGCATATCCTAAGAGTTATTCAGAGATGTATTCGGCAATTTCAATTAATGAATATAATCCAATGGATTTAAATAATAATTATGCTGTTTCTTCACCAAATCAATATTATCTAACTTTGATAAATTCTAACCATCAAGATAAATGGATTATGGGAGAGGATAAAAAGTAAAGCCAGAATATAAACAATTTTTTTAAGTTAAATGAATCACCTCCGGGAGGTCTTATTTTTAAGACGTCCCGGTCTTTTTTATTAATTAAGTGACAATGTATTAAAATTAGTACAATAAAATGGCTATAAAATATATTAAAAACTTATTAAAAAATCCACTAAAATAAGCATTTTTGAAAATATAAAGAAAAAATAAAGCAATATTTGGCTACTATGTAATGTGATTTGACAGGAAATAACTGTAAATGTGTTGTAGAATACATTCATAACAAAGAAACAAAGGAGGTATAAACTATGAATAAGGTAAAAGCATACTTAGTAAATCTTTGGAACTCATACGTAGACCTCTATTCAAGAGAATTCTAATTAAAGGATGATAATTTCAAAGAACAATAGATAATTTTATAGATAGTGAATAAAAAGGAGAAATGATTATGAAAAGAATTAAAGAATATTTAGAAAACCTTTGGGAAGCATATGTAGAGCTTTATTCAAGAGAATTCTAGTCCATAGTAAAAGAAAAATCGTTGTAGGCATTGAGCTTACAACGATTTTTTTTGCAAAAAAATATTCTAAGAAATTTTTAAGAAATATAGTCTCAAATTTTTAAGTGAGATATAGTATAGTCGGTTTAAAGAAATCAGAGAAGAGGGGGGACACGATGCCAAACGAGACAATCTTAGTTGTGGATGATAATAAGGAAATTGTTTATTCTATCAGCGAATTATTAAAATATGAAGGATATCAGGTTGTGAAGGCGTATGATGGGATGGAAGCATTAAAGGCGATGGAGGAAAATGAAATCGATCTGATCCTTTTGGATGTGATGATGCCGAGAATGAATGGATTATCTGCACTCATGAAGCTGAGAGAACATTCCAGAACGCCAGTGATTATCTTATCGGCAAAAACAGAGGAGAGTGACAAGGTTTCAGGCTTGATTCTGGGAGCAGATGATTATATTGAAAAGCCTTATAATCCGGCGGAGCTGATCGCGAGAGTAAAAGC
>CAZUVY010000043.1:0-21766 GCA_964623905.1 uncultured Faecalimonas sp. | reverse complement strand
ATGATTATATTGAAAAGCCTTATAATCCGGCGGAGCTGATCGCGAGAGTAAAAGCGCATTTAAGGAGATATCGGGTATGGGGTGGAGAGATTCAGAAGTCAGATGAAGATCGCATTGTAAATGGCGGTTTGATTTTGGATAAAAAGCAGAGGGCCATTATTGTAGAAGGAGAAACAGTCAGACTGACTGCGACAGAATACAAGATTCTTTTGCTTTTTATGGAACATCTGGGTCAGGTTTTTTCTGCAGAGCAGATCTATGAGAATGTATGGGAAGAGAATGCGTGCTATGCGGTAGAAAATACAGTCATGGTACATATTCGTCATATTCGTGAAAAAATCGAAATTGATTCAAAAAAACCAAGATATGTAAAGGTGGTGTGGGGTATTGGATACAAAATGGAACAATATGATTGATCAAGTTTTTACCTTCTTTTGGGAGAAAATAAATATATTTAAAGAAATAGCGGCTGGAATATGCCTGATTGGGCTGGGACTTTTTTTTGACTGGCAGGCGCTGAGCTATTTTCGGTGGATTATGGCTATAGACAAATATGCCTACTGGATCATGGCCAATGTACTGATTGCTGCTGGACTTGGATTAATTTTAAAAAAATATTTCAAACAAAAATATGAAAACTGGATTCCAGAAAATGAGTCATTCTATCAAAAATGGAAACAGGAAATTTCAAAGCAAGAAAGAAAAGTTATGCGTGTCAGTGCAATGCTTGGGATTGTAGCACTGGTGATAGATTATTATAGCTACGGCAGTAGTTTTGTAATGAGTGGTACGGTTTTGATTCAATATATCGTTTATCAAAGGATGTTAAAAAAATGTACGATGAATAAGATTGACTTATTGATGGAACAATTGGAAAACATTAATAAAAACAATTTGGAAAAGGCATTAAAGATTGAAAGAGAGAGCCTGGAAAAAGTGTCTAGAAGCGATCAGTTGAGAATGGATCTGGTGACAAACGTTTCGCATGACTTGAAAACACCGTTGACTTCTATAGTAGGATACCTCGAATTACTTAAAAAAGAAGAATTATCCGATGTGGTGCGGGATTATGTGGATGTGATCGTTGATAAGGCAGACAAATTGAAAGAGATGATCGAAAGCCTTTTTTCGCTGGCAAAAGCGAGCAGCGGCAACATTGAACTGCACATGGAAAAGTTTGAAGTGAATCGCTTGCTGGAACAGATCACAGCAGATATGAAAGATAAGATTGATGAGAGTGGACTTCATTTTGTAATGCTGTTGACAGAAGACAATACAGAGCTTGTTTCTGATAATATGTATTTCTACCGAATCTGCCAGAATCTCCTGGAGAATGCATTAAAATATTCGGCCAAGGGAACCAGAGTTTTTATAAAAACACATACAAAAGAAGAAAAACTAATGCTCGAGATTACAAATACAGCAGGCTATTTCATGGATTTTAGGAAAGAAGATATCGTGGAACGTTTTACGCGAGGGGACAAGTCGCGCAGTACCGAAGGAAATGGTCTTGGACTTGCAATTGTAAGTTCTTATGCCAAGGCTCTTGGCGGTGAATTTGATATTCAGATTGATTGTGATCAATTCAAGGCCTGCCTGGTATTTCCACAATAAAAGCATAAAGTAAATAGAAAAAGAATGAGTGTGAGCACCCTTTGCAGAAAAAGCAGCGGGTGCTTTTTAAAGTTTTCAGTGCATATAAAATGTGAATATGTTACAATACCATTATATATGTCAAGGGAGGCAGGATAATAGAATGAGTAATCGAGATTGGGAACAGTTTGGGAACGATATTTTGAAGACTGTTCAGGAAGCGATTGAATCGTGTAATTATGATAGATTGAATCAGACAGTGGGAGATGCTGTGAATCAGGTTGTTGACAGTGTTTCTAAAAATGTGAAGAACATGGCGAACAATGCAAATCAGGCGAGTCAGAAGAGAGCATCGCAGAATTCGACTCAGTATCAGTACACAGCGCCGAACTATCAGCAGACACGAAGTGGAAAGCTGGATGAGACACAGATACAGAATTATCTGCAGAGAAAGGCAACTGTACTCAAAAAGCCTAGCAAAGTACCGGGCGTGTTGATTTTTATGTTGGGATTTGCGCTTACCGTACTTTTTGCAATTCTATCGATTGCACTTGTGTTTTCAGCAATTGTTGCACCAGATCTTGGCGCAGGCGTGGTCTTTTTGTTGGCTCCTGTCATAATGCTTCTGGCAGGGGGAGCCGGAGTTGGAATTTTGGGTTCTTCTATGATGAATAGAGTCGATCGATTCAACAGCTATGTCAAGCTGATCGGTATGGCAGAGTTCTGCAATATTACAGATCTGGCAGCAAAGGTAAGCAAGTCTACAAAGTTTGTGGTAAAAGACTTGAATCGAATGATTAAAAAAGGATGGTTTAAACAGGGACATTTGGATTCACAAAATACATGCCTGATCATTACAGACAGCATGTACGAAGAATACAAGCAGTTGGAACAAAGAAAAGCCATTCATATGCAGGAAGAAGCAGAGCGTCAGGAAAGAGAAAAAGCTTCTATGGAGCAGCAGGCAAAACAACAGCAGAGTCAGGATGCATATAGAAAGACACTTGCACCGGAAGTGCAGAAAGTTGTAGAACAGGGAGATGCATATATCAAGAAGATTCGCGAATGCAATGATGCAATTCCTGGTGAAGAGATTTCTGCAAAGATCGATCATATGGAGATGATCGTGGACAAGATTTTTGACCGAGTAGAACAAAATCCACAATGTGTGAAGGATGTTCGTAAATTGATGGAATACTATTTACCAACAACGATCAAGTTATTGGAAGCATATGCTGAGATGGATGCACAGCCAATCGGCGGTGAGAATATCCAGACAGCGAAGAAAGAGATTGAAGCGACACTGGATACATTGAATACCGCTTTTGAAAAGTTGTTGGACAGTTTGTTCCAGGAAAAGGCATGGGATGTTTCTTCTGATATTTCTGTGCTGAACACAATGCTTGCACAGGAAGGTCTTAAGGAAGACGGACTTAAGAAATAGGAGGAAGAGAGAAAATGACAAACGAATTTGATACATTACAGACAGCGCCGGTACTTACTTTGGAACCATTTGCAGAGGAAAAGAAGGTTCCGGAAGTTGTAGAAGAAAAAGAAGTATTGGATGAAAAGATACTGACTCCTGAAGAAAAAGCAGCAGTAGAAGCATTTGCAAAGCAGATCGATCTGACAAATTCTTCTATGATCTTACAGTACGGGGCCGGTACACAGAAGAAAATGGCTGATTTCTCTGAGTCTGCATTGGACAATGTAAGAACAAAGGATTTGGGAGAAGTTGGAGAACTGCTTTCAGGTGTGGTTGGAGAATTAAAGGATTTTGATGAAGAGGAAGAAAAAGGTTTCCTTGGTATTTTCAAAAAATCTTCGAACAAGCTGCAAAAAATGAGAACAAAATATGCAAAAGCAGAGACGAATGTGAACCAGATCTGCAAAGTGCTGGAATCTCATCAGGTACAACTTATGAAAGATATCGCAGTTTTGGACAAGATGTATGATTTGAACCTGACTTATTTTAAAGAATTGTCAATGTATATTCTGGCAGGAAAGAAGAAACTGCAGGAAGTGCGTAATGTACAATTAAAAGAACTGATGGAAAAAGCACAAAGAAGCGGTCTTCCAGAAGATGCACAGGCTGCGAAGGATCTGGATTCTATGTGCAATCGTTTTGAAAAGAAGATTCATGATCTGGAATTGACTCGTATGATCTCAATTCAGACAGCACCACAGATTCGTCTGGTACAAAGCAACGATACACTGATGGTGGAAAAGATCCAGTCAACGGTTGTGAATACGATCCCTCTTTGGAAAAGCCAGATGGTGCTGGCACTTGGCGTAGAGCATTCTGCACAGGCAGCAGAGGCACAAAGACAAGTAACAGATATGACAAATGAACTTCTGAGAAAGAATGCAGAGAAGCTTAAGATGGCTACGATTGAAACTGCAAAAGAATCAGAACGTGGTATTGTTGAAATGGAAACATTAAAAGCGACAAATGAATCGTTGATTACAACTTTAGACGAAGTAATGCGCATCCAGGAAGAAGGACGTCAGAAGAGAAAAGAAGCTGAAGTTGAAATGCAGAGAATGGAAAATGAATTAAAGAACAAACTTCTGCAGATCAGATCATAAGATATAAAGAGAGCCCTTGGTCGAAACCAAGGGCTCTTGTTTATGAATAAATGCGAACACGAAGTGGAATACCAAGTTCTTCTGCAACTTTTTTGCTGGCTTCAATTTCTTCTTCGCTGATAATACTTACGACACTGAATTGTACAGACTGGAACAATTCTTTCGCTTTCTTAGAGAATGCGATCATATCTTTAAATGCATCTGGGAAGCAAGGCTGAGTCACTTCCTGATAGCGTTTTGCATTTGGTGCATTTAAGCTGATGGAAACTGCATCAATATATTTGGCAAGGTCTTCGGCGATTGGTTTTTTATTGTAGAGCTCGCCGAGTCCATTGGTATTCAAACGAAGTTTGATGTCAGGATAGATTTCCTTCATATATTTTGCAGCAGTTAAAAGATTATCGAAAGCACAGGTTGGTTCGCCGTAGCCACAGAAGATGGCTTCTTTGTAGTTTGTAAAGTCAAAGGCATCGATCGCAGCTTTGATTTCATCCCAGGAAGGATTATGGTCGTGCCAGAGACCTTCTGCGTCACCCAAAGTATCTTGTTCGTTGCGGATACAGAAGATACATTTGCAAGTGCAGCGATTTGTGATATTAAAATAAACATTGTTATTATAAGTGTAGACAATATCTGCCATTTTTATTTCTCCTTATAAATGGAATTTGTTTTTTAACATTGATTTGAATCGCATCTTATCCAAAGCATGACCTAAAGCAAGGAAGAGGATTCCGCTTCCGCCTGACTGTACGATAGAGCCTGAAATAGAAGGAAGGAATGCTACCCAGCTTCCAAATAAAATCACTTCAGCGAAATAGTAACCAACCATGGAAATGATGGAAGCGATAAATATGCTGATCACATTTTGTACGTTGATGATTTTTTCCTTTTTGCTTGTAAAAGGAATTGAAATTAACATTTTGATGATAAGTGTTGCAATGGTCCATACCGGAGCTGTCATAAGGTCGGCCATCGCGCCGCCAAGTGCAGCAGCAGCCATTGCGTATGGTGCAGGGAGAATCGCAGCAGCCAGATAGATCAGTGCATCACCAACATGCACATATCCGCCGTTTGTTCCAACTGGAATATGGAAGATGTAAGCTGTTGTAATACAAATCAATGCTGCGAAGAGTCCTGTTGTTGTCAAATAAATCATTTTTTGATGAGATGCTGCTTTTGTGTTGATTGAGTTTACTTTGGCTGTTTTGGATAACATTTGATTACCTCCTTAAATAATGTGTCTGCATCTAGTAATAGTGGTAAATGTGGTTCAAAATTGATCCCGTCATTTCTGTCCGTATTTTCACTGACAGTGTCGATCAAAGATGCTTCTAAGAATTGAACTGCTCTTTTTACAGAAGTGTAGGCGGAATCGCCTTTTACCATGCCTGCACATACAACAGATGCAAGCAGATCTCCTGTACCAGAGTAGCTTCCGCCGCGAATGACAGAAGAAACATACTGACAATCATTTTCTGTAATGATCAGGTTGTAATATTTAGGAGTAATGTCCTGTTCTCTCTGATGAATGATGCCTGTTACGATGATCGTGTGAATGTGGGACTGCAAAAGCGGTCGCGCCATTTTCTCGATATAATCAAGAAAGTCATGATCTTTTTCATGTTCCATGATTTCCTGATAGTCTGTATCAGTCAGTAAACAACATTCTGTAAGATTTGGCGTAATCACATCCGCCTGTAAGGCTAAAGTACGCATCTGCTCGATCAGTCCAGGGGTATAAGTGTCATAAATATGACCTAAATCACCCATCACAGGGTCGACAAAAAGTAAAGTGTTCTCTCTGCGAAAAACCTCACAAAAATGTAAAATCTTTTGTACTTGTGCTTCACTGCCTAGAAAACCGGTATAGATCCCATCTAATGTAAGACCACGTTTTTGCCATTCCTCTGTATAATAATCAATTTTGTCAGTATAGTCGTCACAATAAAAACTGTCGTATCCTGTCTGGTTGGTCAGTATGGCTGTCGGAACAGGGCAGGCCTGAACCCCCATAACTGAAAGAACAGGGATAGCAGCGGTCAAGGAGCATTTTCCAAGACCAGATAAGTCATTGATCACGGCTACTCGTTTTACCATAGATCTACAATCCTTTCAAAAAACGTTTTTATCAGAATATAGCAAAATTGTCACTTAGAAAATGCACAAAAATGATTATTTTTAAGGGGTCAGTTTATTGAATGAGAAAAAAGGGTGTGATATACTGAAAAAAATGTGCAAAAAAGGTGGTTTTGATGGAAAATGTATTGGAAAATAGTGAGCTTTCCAGATATTTGAGAGTATACAATTATTATAAGGAATTGATCTTGAGCGAAAAATTGCCGCCAAAAGCGAAACTTCCATCCATTCGAAAGGCGGCGATACAGTTTCAGATGAGTCGGACGACGATGGAGAATGCATATCTGCTTTTGGCTGCAGAGGGATATATTATTTCAAAACCGCAAAGTGGCTATTATGTAACGGATATTGCGGAGAAGCAGAAAAAACAAATGCAGCCTGCTTCTTTAAAAAAACAGAAGGACCAGAAAACGATTTTATATGATTTTTTGACTTCCAATGTGGATCGGGACAGTTTTAAGTTTGAAGTCTGGAGACGTTATATGAAAAGTGCGCTTCGTCAGGATGAACGGCTTTACAGCTATGGGGAGCCGCAGGGAGAATGGGATTTCCGAGAAGTGCTTTGTGAGTATCTGCAAAAGGAGCGAAGTGTGGTATGTTCGCCAGAACAGATCGTGATTGGCGCCGGAGTGCAAAGTCTTTTGAATATTTTATGTCCGCTGATAGCAGATAGAAAAAAGATTTGCTTCTATAATAAAGAGTTCATTCAGGGACGTGCGGTATTTGAAGATTACTCTTATGAAATCTGCGAAGATTACAATGGGATTGAAAATGGGATTTACTATGTATCGCCATCGCAGATGACGAGATGGGGCGGTGTTATGACGATCAAAGAACGCAGGGAGTTGATCGGAGAGGCTTATCAGAAAGACTTCCTGATCATTGAAGATGATTATAACAGTGAGTTCCGTTATTTTCAAAAGCCGACGCCGTCGCTTCAAGGATTGGCAGGTGGAAGAGGCGTGGTATATCTTGGGACATTTTCAAAAATGCTTCTGCCATCTATCCGTATGAGTTTTATGATATTGCCGCCGGAACTGCTGGAAGCCTATGAACAGCGAAAAAATATGTACAATCAGACTGCGTCGAAGGCCGAACAGATTGCTATCACACAGTTTATCCGGGATGGGCATTTGTCCAGTCAGATCCGAAAATCGAGAAAAATCCACCTTGCAAAAGCGACAGAATTGTCCAAGGCAGTGAAGAAGGTGTTCCAGGAAAGAGCGGAGGCTGAGATTGGGGAAACAGGTTTTCATGTGTATGTAAAGCTGAGAACAGAATGTGATGCAGCCGAGATTGCAAGAAAGGCAAAGGAAAAGGGTGTGGCGGTATTTCCGCAGCCGGAAGATTTGGCAAAACAGAATGAGACGAAAGAAGCTGTCGTCATGCTGAACTGTGCCAATGTGGCAGTTGAAGATTACGAGGCAGCAATGCTGCTTTTAAAGGAATGCCTGTAATCTTCTTCTGATATCGCGGCCCAGAATGGAAGCCAGAATTGTTTTTAAAATAGTAACCGGTATAAATGGTAAGGCGCAGGTTGTAAGTCCAACGAGAAAAGAGCTTTTCGTTAAGAGACAGAACATGGCAATTCCGCCGAGGAAATTAACGAGATTTCCCAAAATCAATGCGAGCGGATACCCCCATTTATATCGGGAGCTCCATTTAGTGCCAAGCCCGATTATGTATGCCATCAAAGGGAAGGTCAAAATAAAACCACTGGTTGGACCGATAAGTACCTGCCAGCCACCGGAAAAATTTGAAAAAACTGGTAATCCGATCGCGCCCAGCAGCATATATATAAGAGTAGAAAGAGCTCCATTCTTAGGACCAAGTACAATGCCGGCGATCATGACAGCGAAGGTCTGCATGGTCATAGGAACTCCAAATGGCATAGGAATCGAGATCTGTGCCAGAATGACGAGGATGGCGGTAAAAAGCCCGGTCATGCACAATTCCTGTATGTTAAGTTTCGAATGTTTCATGTAAAATTCTCCTGTTTTAATCTATTGAGAGTATAGGGGAGGAAGTATGAAGTTGTCAATCAAAATGTATTGACGAAAAATTGAGAGTTTGATATAATTTTTATGTTGTTAAAAAGAATATCTGTGGCGCCATAGCCAAGTGGTAAGGCAAAGGTCTGCAACACCTCTATCACCAGTTCAAATCTGGTTGGCGCCTCTTAAGAGAACTTAGAAATTTCGGTTTCTGAGTTCTTTTTTGTGCAAGGAATGTTATAATGAATTAACCTATCATTTGCTGTCTACTATTTTGCTATTGGGAAATGCAATTTTGACAATTATTGCATTTATATCAGATGTGAAAAAGAGTAGCTGAATGGTTAAAGTATAATATTTCTAGAAAAGGAAATAAAAATATGTGAAAGGAGTTCTTTATAATGTCAAATATTCTTCAACGAGATGGATTAACAATAGAATTACTAGGTGAACTGTCTTATAAATCAAAATTGGGAATTAATCTTAAGAAAAATTTACATTATTTTGATAAAGAAGCACTTTTCGAAGAGTTGATTAAAGTTAATGAATGGTATGATGAAGCTGAAAGTTTACATGACTTGGCATTGGATTATCGTATAAAAAGTGTTCAATCGGCAATATTGAAATATAATCGTTATTATCCAGATCATCAAGCAAGAAAAGTATTTGACGATTTGCTTGGGTTCCGTTCTTTATGTGATAATTATGATGATATATTTGATTTGAAAACATTTCCAGAACTAAGAGTTGCAGATATGTCAAATGGAAAGGCAAATGATGATGGTTATCGTGGAGTACATGTTTATTATCAATTAGATGGGAGTCATTATCCAATAGAAATACAATATAATACCTATTACGATAGACAATTTAACAATTGGCTTCATAAATATATTTACAAGAAGAGTTTTAATAATGAAGTGGGTTTGCAGTTGCGAAAAATGTACGAAAGTGCTAAGATTCTCACAGAACAAGATTTTAAGGAGGCGTTGAAGCATGTGTTATCTGATTGCTAAAAACATAGATGGTGTTGGTTGTGTTGCTTTAAGAACAACACATGGTAAGCACCTTTCAGAATTTAAAAGGATGATTGAAAAAAAAGTGGGTTACGAAAAGATCCAACTTGTTACAATTAGTAGACCTTCTGCTTATGGCGAATACGAACCATATCATTTTGTGGATTCCAAAGAAGAATTTGCGTGTGCAATAGAAGATATGTGATTGTGGTTGGCACCTTTTAAGAGCTTAGAAGTTAAATTTCTAAGCTCTTTTTTTTGCGCGTAATGGATGTTATAATTAAAAAAATTTCACTTCAAAAGGTGCATAAAGGAGGAGAAAATATGTTTTCATTTTTGTCTAAAAAGAGCATGAATGAAGAAGCTGCTAAAGATTTCTGGACATGGTTTGGAGAACAAGAAGCATGGATAATTGATTGTCTATCTAAGAATGATTCTGCTTTTATTTGGGCAATTGATGAGAGATTAAAACCAGTATTTCCTTATTTCAAGGGAGAGTTAGAGTTTCAGCTTGGATATAATAATGATGTAGGAGAATTCTTTTTCTTCCATTTTGGCAAAAAGGAACTTGTTCGTGATGGTAAAACACTTGGAGAAATGATGCCTGCGACATTAGCAAAGAAATGGCAGTTCATTCTGGAAAAATAAGCAAGTGCAATTTATGATACGGAAATTTGGGGTTGGAAATAAATGGAGTATACTGTTATTCCTGATACTGCAATAATTGCTGTTAATTGTGGCAAATGTATGTTGGCAATCTGTTCCATTTCCGTCGCTTATACGGAGATAAAGCTACGCGTTTTCTTGAATTATGGAATTTGATTAATAAAACAAATTACACTACATATGATTTGATAAAGAAGCAGGAATGGTAATTAATGTTAAGGAACGTGAATTAAATGCTAGATGATAATGTGAAAAAGAAGATTGTAAAACAATTTGAAATGGCATCAGAGGAATTTGAATTTAATTTTGTGTCGCCGCATTATATGGGACAAAATAATAAATTCTGTTTCTTGGGATATCTATTTAGAGATAATCCCGAAAAAGGTGTGTTAATAGATGTAGTTTTTGATAAGAGCGAAAACATATATTATAAATCTGTTGTTTATTCGACAGTTGGAACGGGCTGGTTTCTGCAGTTTATTGTATTGAATCCTAAGAGACACAATTTTGAACTGGTTGATTATTTGGACAAGGATGTTACACCTGCGAAAGCACTCGTAGAGATTATTCAATCTGACCATTCTGATTTTAATATTTATGAAGGCTCTCGGATGCTGAAATATAAACATTTTTGTAAAATAAACGGAATAGAAGTTATGGATATCAAGCAAATGATGGGCTATTCGGATGTGTGCGAAAATTATGCGTTTCTTACTGATATTTTTGTAAATAAGTCCGTACCAGTAGGAAAATATGAGATAGATATCCAACACTTGAAAGATACAAATGAATGGAATTATATTTTAACACAAACCGATGCAGATGATTTTATGAAGAATTTTGCAAGTTTTCATGATGGTACGCTTGAGAAAATAAGTTATTCAGAATCCAATGAATCAACTTCTGTGAAGGCGGTTTTTGATAATAGTGGATGGTTTGGCATAGTAGAGTTGTGTTTTGAAGGAATTAAGATGTTGAAAATTATGCCTGCAACGGAAGACTATACAAGAGAGATTTACGAAGCTTCTCTGATTATTGAAGATGAAAGTGTATTTTGGGCAGATTGTTATATGGAGAAAGAGGATCTTTCTTATGAAGGAAGTATAATTAAAGCATTAAACTTAAAATGGAGAAAGATTTGATTTTATATGGAGAAAAAGAACATTTTCTTAAAGATTAAAGAATGGCTATCTAAAATTGTAAATCCAAAAGGATATGATAGACAATTGCCAGAAAGGCCAGATTGGGAAACAGTTGTGGAAATGATGTATGATAAGGAAGTAATAATACTCAGCATCATTAAAACCAGTGATAAGATTTCGTAGTCACTCATAAAGTGTTCCCTCCTTTCGTAGATTTCCATTTCTGGATTTCTATGTAAACGGAGGTATCAGTCCTCCGTTGGAAGGACTAACCGCCGACCGAATTCGGCAGCCTTGCAAATACTACGAGGAGATAGTACAATGAGTCCAATAAATTGAATTTGTTGGTGTGTAAAAGGGTTTTGACATTGTTTTTTAGGATATGTCAAAGCCTTTTGATAGATGAGTTTATTAAAATCAGATATTATCCTTTCAGATGGAGGTCATATATATGGAAATTGAAAAGAAATTAAAAGATGCTAGAGTACAGGCAGGATTAACACAAGAACAAGTTGCCGAGAAAGTTATGGTTTCAAGGCAAACTATATCGAATTGGGAAAACGGGAAATCGTTGCCAGATATTGTTAGTATTATGAAGTTGAGTGACCTTTATCAAATCAGTATTGATGAATTGTTGAAAGGAGATCAAAGAATGAAACGGAAAATTGAAGAGGATGCAAATGTAGCGAAAGCTAATGAAAGAGTAATATTGACAACTGCGATTATCGCTTTTGTGATTGCGATAATATATTTGATTAGTACTTTTGTAGGTGGTGCATTCTATGAATTTTGTGCGAGTGCTATCCAATGGGTAGTGATGGGCATTGGTGTGGCGTGTGCGGTGTCACTGAATAGCATTAAGAAAAGTTGTGAAGAGTAGTAATATTATAGATGAAACATTTAGTTTGTCGTTCTGGTTAAAATGTATGCAAATTGTATGCAACACGCGCGAAAATCTGGTTGGTGCCTGATGAAAACTCAGAAGTTTAGGCTTCTGAGTTTTTTTGCATGTTAGAGAATGGTATAATTAATTTGCGTACCAATACTATATTTATTATTACATTACCATTATTGATTTTAGCGGTACCATTTGATTATATAAAATACAAAAAGTCGTTCTATTATAAAAATGAAAAACAAAAATATTTTTTATTTGCAGGTACTAATGAGAATTTCAAAATTTATAATGAGATTGCAAAATGTAATTTACCAATACAATACATAAAACATCCAAAAGATGGTTCGATTGAAAGTGGATGGTTTGCTTATGGCAAAACATTACTTATTATGAGTTATCTGAATTTTGAGTACGATGAACAACGTGAGATGTGGACTAGCTGGCAAGAAGATGATGATGGCAAGAACTCCGATTTGATGTTACTTAATGAACTTATAGAAATAGAACTACAGGAAAAAAATGAGCTTATTGGTGGAACTCCGTATGAAAATGCTGTAGTTTGGATCAGTGTAGATTCGCTGTCAGATGTTGAACGGGCGAAGAAAGATAACAGATTTTTAATTTATGAAAAAGACAAAGAGGAAGTATTACGTTGCTTCTGTGAAAGGAGATAATAGAAAATGAAAGCATTACGTATTGAAAATTATAAGTATTGTATGTTACCAGAAGGTGTAGAGGATATAGATTCTTTGCTTGAGTATTTGAATAAGAATTATCATTCTTTTGTCAAACTGAAGGTATGGGAAGATTCTAAATCTGTTGCACCATATTTTATTGAAGGATTATTAAAAGAAGAAGCAGTAAATGTTGCTGATATTCAAAATGTAGAAATCGTAGATATCCATATTTACTCTGAGGAAGAATATTTGGAAAAATTATTAGAAGTTGCAAAAAAGAAATGCATTGATTGTGAGAGCTTTTATGGTGATATGATTGTGGATGATAATTGTAGAAAAAATCTCTCTTTGGATGGAGAATGTTTCTTTTATGCAAAAAAGGAAGAATAAATACCCCATAAAAACGTGTAAAGTGAACAAGAAGTGGTCAAGCGCTTTTTTCTACATACATAATTTCAAGTTTTCCAGGTAGTAAAAATGGGGAGATGGACTCGTATGGGGATAAATGATATAATCGATTCAATAAATTTTGGATTTAATGGAGGAATGTACAGTGGCTGATTTTAGCATAAACGAGATGCAGGAAATGCAGAAAGCTTTACAGGACAAGTACAAGCATAAATGGGAGCCGATCTGCGCTGAGATTGGACAAAACAAACTGCTTTGGATGATTGGTGAGATTGGCGAGGTAATCGATATTGTCAAGAAACACGGCGGAGCAAAGGCTTCAACTGATGAGGAATTGAAAGAGGCATACTCAAGTAAATTCGAGAAGAATATGAAACGCTGGTAAAATCCCATTTGTTAATTGCTTATAAGTAAGAAAGGTAATAAGTCAAAATAAATTCTATGTAGAAAAATACGATTTTGATTTTATAATTGGCTCATCTCATCTTTGTAACGGTATAGACCCATCTTGTTCAGATGTTTATAAAGGACGAAGTAAAGATGAAGCATATGGAGGAGGATGCTTTAACGCACATTACAGCTACAATCAAAGATTTTAGAACTTGACATGCAGTTGTCATGTTTTTTCGTTATAATGGAACAGAGGTGAGGAAAATGCAGGAAAGTCGATTGTTTAGAATTGTATATTATCTTTTAGAAAAGGGGAAATGTACCGCTTCCGAACTTGCAGAAAAATTTGAAGTATCCATTAGAACGATATACCGAGATATTGATGTTATTAGTAGTGCGGGTATTCCCATTTATGCAACACAAGGAAAAGGCGGCGGCATCTCTATTCTTGAAAACTATGCTCTGGATAAATCCTTACTTTCAGAACAGGAGCGAGAGCAGATACTAATGGCATTACAGGGCATGATTGCGACAGAGGGGAAAAACTCTGATGTGCTATTAACAAAATTGGGCGGATTGTTTCAAGCAAAATCGGTGAATTGGATCGAGGTGGACTTTTCAGATTGGAAGCAGCACAATACTTCGCAAGATACATTCAACATGATTAAAGAAGCAATTTTCCAGAGAAAGAAGATATCTTTTGATTACTTCGATAGCAAAGGGGAAAATATGGAACGTCGTGTCAGTCCTATTCGTTTGGTATTTAAAGGTAAGGGTTGGTATTTATACGGCTTTTGCTTTTCGAGAAATGACTACCGTTTTTTCAAGCTGACGAGAATTAAAAATATTGAAATACATACAGAAAATTTTCAGCCAGAATATATTCCTTCCACGATTGAAAGGAAAATTCAGAATGAAAAAAACATAACGGTAAAGCTGAAATTTGATAAGCGGGTTGCCTTCCGTGTTTATGACGAATTTACAGATGCGGTTATAGAGGACAACCAAGGCAATTTATATGTCCAGACGGATTTGCCTGATAATGAAAGATTATATTGCTATGTGTTGTCGTTTGGTGATTGTGTAGAAGTTATAGAGCCTCCAAGTGTAAGAGAACAACTTAAAAAGAGAGTAGAAAATATACAAGAGAAATATATAACTTGACATTGGGTAGCAAGTTATATTTGCTATACTTTGCCTATAAGGAGGTTTTTTTATGAAGCACGAGTGGAAAAAGCATGAAAAATACTTATATGGAGCAAAGATTACTCCTGGCGTTGTCGATGTGCCAACACAGCAGTATATTATGATTAGCGGTGAGGGAAATCCAAACAACACCGATTTTTCAGACAAGGTGTCTGCCCTATATTCATTGGCGTATGCCATTAAAATGAATTATAAAGCCGCAGTTGCTAACGGCAATATTTCAAGCGAGGTTCAAGATTTTACTGTTTATCCTTTAGAGAGTATTTGGAAGCAAAAAATAGCTGGAGAATTTATCAAAGAAAATCTGGAATATACTATTATGATACGCCAGCCAGATTATATTACTGTCGATATGGTGCAGACAGCATTGGAAAGAGTAAAAGTCAAAAAACCTACACCATTGTATGGAGAAATTCGGTTTGACACCATGCAGGACGGAAAATGTATAGAAATCCTGCATGTCGGATCATTTGATGACGAGCCGACTTCTTTTGAAAAAATGGATCGGTATGCTAAGGAGCAGGGACTGAAGCGTAGCGCGCTTGTCCACAGGGAAATCTATCTGAACAACGCCAACAGAGTGGAAAAAAGCAAACAGAAAACTATTTTGCGTTATCAAGTACAATGATTTTTTAGAAAATTTGCTATTTTATAGGGATTCCACCTATATTCTCCTAATAAGGGATTATTTTTCAACAATCAAAATGATACCTTTATAGCATCAAATGAATGGAGGAATACATATGAACCAATTAGTTACAGGAAAATTTATAGCATTAAAGAGAAAACAGAAAAATCTAACACAGGAACAATTAGCAGAGAAACTTGGGGTTTCTAATAAGACTATTTCAAAGTGGGAGACAGGCAAATGCATGCCTGATTATTCTATTGTAAAGAGTTTGTGTGAAGAACTTGAAGTTACAGTGGCAGAACTGCTGGATGGTGAAAAATCTGAAGAAAAAAGTGTTCGAACCTATGATGATGAGCAGATTTTAGATTTGCTAAGAAGAACACAAGAGTTAGAAAAGCAAAAAAATATGTTATATGGAATTATGCTTATTGTAATGGGTATTGCATTACAGGCTCTTTCATATGCAGTTGGAGGTTCAGATATTAAGGACTTTATTTCTGGCTTACTATTGGGATTGTCAATCGTGGAAATGCTGGCTGGAGTGTATGTTGTTGGAAAGCACTTGGCAGGAAGATAACTTTCAGTCTCATGGTTGAAAAAATAACTTATAACAAATATTGAATTTCAAGGGGATGCACGCCAAATGTTACATAATGCAATTAGAAATTTGTTGAACTTATAAAAAAAGGAAATAGAATGATAGTAACATATAATGATTTTGAAGGAGGATTTGTAGCACGAGCATCGGAGAAAAGATTGTGGAAGCAAGGAGAACGAAAAATCTGACGCAGGAGCAGCTTGCTGAGCTTTTGGGTGTAACAAGACAGTCAATCTCTCGTTGGGAGCAGAATCAGGCATATCCTGAGATGGAAAAGATTTTGCGTTTATCGGATATTTTAGGTGTAAGTTGTGACTATCTGTTGAAAGAAAATGTGACAAAAAAGGATTGCGATACTGTCGGAAAAGGAAAGCCGTTTATGCAAACACGACTACTTAAAGGTTTAGTGGGTAAAAAAGTAAAAATAGATTTATTAGATGGAGATATAGATGTAGACTATTTTGATAAGGTTTGTGAAATCCTTGGGCTTGAAGAAGATTTTATGAAGGTAAGTTATGTAAAGAATAAAGGGACAGAGGTTAATTTGATTGCTATATCGAAAATAGCGTCCTTGGAATTAGTGGAGGATTAGGAAAATGAATGAAACAATATTAAAAATTGCTCTTTTCATTCTATTTTTATGGTGTGGCTCTCTGTCTGGTGAAATCCAAAGTTTGAAGAAGCGATTAAAAAAAGAAGAAAATTGTTTAAAGGGAAATAGTGATAAAGTGAAGAATATATTAGCTAAGAACATTGGAAAGAAGATGATTCTTAAGTTTGACGATGACAATCTGGATATAGATTTATATGATACTGCTTGTGAAATTATTGATGTAGATGACAGGTGGGTGTTGGTGCGTTATGTAAATGACAAGAAAACAAAAGAAAAGTTGATTAATTTATCTGTACTAGAAGGAGCAAAGTATAAGTAATGCAAGAACAACTTTATATTGCAGTTAAGTCATTGTAAACATGCAGATGAAAATAACAGAAATTTCAGTCTCACGGTGAGATTGAAAACAACAGAAGATTTGAATTCTCATTTGAGGTGTTTTTAGGGATTTAATAACTGTTATATCGTGTTATATCGTTCTATCCTTGTTTACGAACCCTCATAAGGGAAAAAACAAGGGAAAGAAAATCTGGTAACAACTTATAACAAATTATAAAAATGGCAGTTGGGACTGGATGGAATGCTTATAATACATTTTCAAGAAAGGACTAATAAGATGAGATTGATATATGCAGACTATAACCCTCAAACGAATAGTATTGATGTAACTACATTTGAAAATTACATAATACGGATTGATTGTAATAAGGCTGAAGATGGATTAAGAACAACTCCTTGCTCACAAAATTCGCTGAATGCTTTGGCAATAGATGAGCCACTTGAATATGCTCGGCTTGCTTTAGATGGCGAAATGCAGGCTTGGGTGGATGCAATTGACAATTTGGATATTTTGTAAATTTGAAACATTCTATACGATGTGAATTGTCTTTATATAGTTCCGGTTAAAAAATGCAGGTGGAATAAATCTGTTTTGTTTGATATAATTAAGGCGAATTTTTGTGAAATATAAAAATCATTTTTATTATGATTTGGAGGTGTTGTTATGGGTTGGATTATAGCAGGCGGTTTGTGCTTGGTATTAGCAATAGTGGCATTTATAATAAGTTTCTTTTCTTTTAGAGAGAAAGGATTTTTATTCAATAATGCATATCTGTATGCTTCAAAAGAAGAACGAGCTACGATGGATAAGAAACCACATTATCGTTAAAGTGCCGTAATATTTCTTATGATAGGAATTATTTTTTTATTAAATGCGATGTCTTCATTTTGGGCAAATAGTTGGTTTGGCTACATGGCTATTTTTGTTGCACTTATCGCTATAATTTATGCGATTGTTTCTAGTGTGGTGATTGAACGACATAAAAATAAAAGGTAAAGTGTATGAGAGAAAAAAGTATAGTGACAGAATATGGAAGTGTGTATTATTGGTTGTCTGATGCATGGGATGATGAAAATGAAACTATTTTCTTTTTTCCAGGATTAACTGCTGACCATACAATGTTTGAAAGTCAAATTAGGTTTTTTGAGAAAAAGTACAATCTGATTGTATGGGATGCCCCATGTCATGGGAAATCCAGACCGTATCATAAGTTTGATTTAGAGGATTCGACTAAAGTAATCATTAAAATAATGGAAGAAAATAAAGTTGAAAACATGATTTGTGTAGGACAGTCTTATGGAGGTTATCATATTCAGGCTTTGATTGCTAGATACCCGGAAAAGGTGAAGGCATTTTTGGGTATCGGAACATCTCCGTATGGAGAAAAGTATTATTCAAAATCGGACATATTTTGGCTTAAGCAAGTTGAGTGGATTGGGATGTGCTATCCAATCAATCCATTAAAAAGAGCTGCTGCGAAAGGAGCTACAAGAACAGAAACAGGATATAAAAATATGATGGACATGATAGCTCCATACAGGAAAAGAGAATATTGTCATTTAATGCAGATTGCATATAATGCTCTTTTGAGGGATAACAAAGAGTTGAATATTTTGTGTCCGGTGTTAATTACGCATGGAGAGTATGACAAAACGGGAAAGGTTCGATATTACTGTAAAATGTGGCACGAGCAGACAAAGTATCCATTACGGATAATAAGTAATGCCGGACATAATGCAAATGTAGATAATCCTGAAGAAATGAATCAAATAATAGATGAATTTATTACGGAAGGGGTATTGTGCAGTTGAGAGAAATTCTTGGGTAAATCGTTGGATAGAAAGGTTTGAATATGAAGAAAAAGTTTCATTTTAAATTGTCTACTACGCAGACAATCTTGCTTAGTTTTTTCTTGGCAATACTTGTTGGGAGCGTATTGCTGGCATTGCCAATCAGTTCAGCTAATGGAACGGCAGTTCCATATATAGATGCATTATTCACAGCTACGACATCAATATGCGTAACAGGGCTTGTTACACTTCCAACGGTTTCAACGTGGAGCCTTTTTGGACAGGTTGTTATATTGATTTTAATACAAATTGGCGGACTGGGTGTTGTTACTATCATGTCCGGGTTTATGATTAGTCTGCATCGGAAAATAGGCATCAAAGACAGAATGTTAATTCAGGATGCATTTAATCTGAATACATTATCAGGGATTGTAAAGTTCATAAAAAAAGTCCTTGTTGGTACATTTGTTGTGGAAGGTGTTGGGGCAATTCTGTATATGACTGTGTTTGTGCCTCAGTACGGTGCAAAAGGAGTATGGATATCTATATTTAATTCCATATCAGCATTTTGTAATGCAGGAATTGATATCATATCCGAAAATAGTTTATGTGATTATGCATTAAATCCGATGATTAATATTGTAACGAGTGCATTAATTATTCTTGGTGGAATTGGATACATCGTTTGGTGGGATGTAATAAGAGTATTAAAAGATATACGGAACAAAAAATTAAAATGCTTTTCAAATTTGACATTACACAGCAAAATAGCTCTTTGCGCAACAGGAGTGCTTATAGTTATTGGAGCGGTGGCTTTCTTTATCTTTGAATATAATAATCCACTTACAATGAAGGATTATTCTTTATTTGATAAAATACAGGCTTCAATATTTCAATCTGTTACTACGAGAACTGCCGGATTTGCAACAATCCCACAACAAAATCTGACAAATGCCTCCGCTACTGTTTCATTATTGTTGATGTTTATTGGTGGTTCCCCAGTAGGAACAGCAGGTGGTATCAAAACTGTTACAATTACTGTGTTAATCTTTGCAGCATTTGGTACGATAAAGAACAATGAAGATGTAGTACTCTTCCAGCGAACAATTCCTAAACAGGCTGTTAGTAAAGCGGTTGCAGTAGTGAGTATGTCGTTTATGATTATGTTTTTATCAACACTTCTTTTATCAGCAGTTACAAATGCGAATGCACTTGACATTGCTTATGAAACAGTAAGTGCAACTGCAACAGTAGGTCTTACAAGAAATTTGACTCCAATACTTAATATATGGGGAAAGCTGATTATTATTGTAACAATGTATCTTGGGCGAGTTGGACCTATATCACTTGTGATTGCATTTAATACGACAAAAGAGAAAAAAAATATTATTAAAGAACCCACTGAGGAAATTAGCATTGGATAATTTATTATGAAAGGATGAAAAGAATGAGCATAAATAAATCATATGCCGTATTTGGACTTGGCAGATATGGCAGGTCTGTTGCAAAAGAACTTGTGGAAAATGGAGCGGAGGTGCTTGCAGTTGATATAGATGAAGATATTGTGAATGCGGCAATAACCGAAATACCATATTGTAAATGTGCTGATGTTACAGATGCAGAAGTAATTAAACAGCTTGGAATTGCAAATGTTGATGTAGTAATAATTGCCATGGCAACTAATTTGGAAGCAAGTGTTATGGCAACTATGTTATGCAAGGAAATAGGCGTTAAAACTGTTATTGCAAAATGTGCAAGTGAAATGAATTGTAAGATATTGGGTAAAGTGGGAGCAGACCGTATTGTTTTTCCGGAAAGTGAATCAGGAATCAGATTAGCAAAAAATCTTCTGAGTTCAGGGTTTGCTGATATTATTGAACTTTCAAAAGATGTTTCAATGGTAGAACTTGAAGTGAAGCCGGAATGGGAAGGAAAGAATTTGTTGGAATTAAATCTAAGAAAGAAGTATTCAATCAATATTGTAGCTATTATTCAGGACAAGAATGTCTGCGTTAATATTGATCCGGAGAAACCTTTGAAAAAAACGATGAAGCTTATTGTGATTGCAAATACTGCAAGACTGAATAAGTTAAAATGATGACGAGCTTGGAGGTTAGACAGATGAAAAAACAAAATGTTGGATTTGCGTTTCTATTATTAGGGTTGATATTTGCACTTGCACCAATAACTTTTTTTTGGTGGATTGGTGTTGCATTGGGAATAAGCGGCTTGGTTGTTGTATTTAGTGGTACAAAGGATGATTAGTTAGATAATTGAGTTTTTAGCGAGGTGATTATGTTGAACTCACATAGGAAGAAAATGCTTCCGCCGATTGTGATATCGGTCATTATCATATTTTATTATGTTGTTTACTTTGGCATTTTAATAACACTGCTTGATGGGATATGGAAATATGTTTTAGGTATTATTCCTATTATTTTTTCGGCAGTAATGCTCAAGGTTTGCATAGAACGAATCAAAGAAATTAAGGAGGGCGAAGAAGATGATATTAGTAAATACTGATTACATTAGCGGAAAAGAACTGGAAATGTTGGGGCTTGTAAAAGGTAGCACAATTCAATCAAAGCATGTGGGAAAGGATATTACACAAAGTTTTAAAACTCTGGTAGGTGGAGAATTAACTGCTTATAATGAGATGATGAACGAAGCAAGAGCAATTGCTACCAAAAGAATGGTTGCAGAAGCTGAGGCACTTGGTGCAGATGCCATTGTGAATATTCGCTATGCATCTTCTGCTATTATGCAGGGTGCGGCAGAAGTGATTTCGTATGGCACTGCGGTAAAATTTGTTAACAAGTAAGCGGCACTTAACATAAATATGAAACTATCTTTCTGATGCAGGGGCGATTATCTCGCCCCTTTATCTCTGCCCCGGTAAGGTTGGCTGGCATTGTGCCTGTCAGCCTTTTCTTGACACCGCTGTAACTTTTCATGCATAGTTTCGACTTTTGGAATGGCTTTCTCTCCGTAGGCTTCTTCCCACTTGGCACATTCATTCTGATATGCTTCTGTAGCACGCTGGGCGGTATAGAAGGTTGTGTAGAAATCCTGCACCGTT
>CAZUVY010000042.1:0-24233 GCA_964623905.1 uncultured Faecalimonas sp. | reverse complement strand
CTTAACATATTTTGAGAAGAAAGGCACTGAATAGCCACGAAAAATGCGTGGTCTGCTTTTGTACCCTAAAAATAGTCATACAGAATGACGCCATCAAAAAAAGTAGACACCGAATGCTAATGCATTCGGTGTCAGCTCTTTATGGGACTTTTTTTACAGCCCCAAATGTAAAAAATTATTTTGCTTCTCTGATTTTTTTACGAAGTGGAAGAATCATAGATGGTGATACTGATAATTCATCAAGACCCATTTCAAGGAATGTTTCTGTCAATTCTAAATCAGCTCCTAATTCACCACAAATTCCAATCCATTTTCCTTCTGCATGTGCATTATCTGCTGCCATCTTGATCATTGCAAGTACCGCTGGATGATGCGCATCATAGAATACATCTAATTTTGGATTTTGTCTGTCGATCGCTAATGTATATTGTGTCAGGTCGTTTGTACCAACACTAAAGAAATCTACTTCTTTTGCAAGCTCTCTACTGATCATAACTGCTGCTGGAGTTTCGATCATAACACCAATCTCGATATTTTCTTTAAATGAAACACCTTCTGCGCGAAGTTCTGCTTTCACTTCTTCTAAGATTGCTTTGATCTGTTTTACTTCATCTAAAGAAATGATCATTGGGAACATAATTGAGATATTGCCATATGCTGATGCACGTAACAATGCACGCAATTGTGTCTTGAAGATTTCCTGCTGTGTCAGACAAATACGGATTGCTCTATAGCCAAGTGCTGGATTTTCTTCTTTGTCAAGATTGAAGTAATCTACCTGTTTATCTGCGCCGATATCCAATGTTCTGATAATTACTTTTTTACCAGCCATGTTTTCTGCTACCTGCTTATAAACAGAAAATTGTTGTTCTTCTGTTGGGAATGTATCATTTTCCAGGTACAAGAACTCACTTCTGAATAAGCCGATTCCACCGCCATCATTCTTAAGAACAAGACCAACATCTGTAACATTACCAATGTTTGCATAAACATTGATCTTCTGTCCGCTTAATGTCACATTTTCTTTGCCTTTTAATTCTTGTAATAATGCTTTTTGTTCACGGTCTTTTGCCTGTTTTTCTTTCATAAGAGCTAATGTCTCTTCATCTGGATCGATATAAATCTTTCCATCGAAACCATCGATGATCGCAAATGCGCCGTCATATTCTGGTTTTAACGCTTCTCCCAGACCGATAATCGCTGGAATGTTCATTGTTCTTGCTAAAATAGCTGTATGTGAATTAGACGAACCATACATTGTAGCAAAACCAAGTACCATTTCTTTGTCAAGCTGTACTGTTTCACTAGGAACCAGATCATCTGCAGCAACGATTACTGGCACGTCAGTAACCACGCCTGATTTCCCTGCACCTGAAAGGACATTGAGTACACGTTCTGAAATATCTTTTACGTCTGCTGCTCTTCCCTGCATATATGCATCATCCATAGACGAGAACATCATAGCAAAATTGTCAGCTGTTGTGCTGACAGCATATTCTGCATTCACTTCTTGTCCAGTGATAATATGAACGATTGATTCGATATAATCTAAATCTTCTAACATCATCTGATGCATTTCGAAAATCATAGCATTTTCTTCGCCTACATCTTTGATGGCTTTTGCATGTAATTCCTGTAATTCGCTGAGTGCTGTAGCTTTCGCATCTTCGAAACGCTTTACTTCAGCATCTGTGTCTTCCACACGCCATCTTCTGACTTGGCGCTCATTTCTTTTATAAAATGCAATCTTGCCGATCTCAACGCCGCCAAATACACTTTTTCCTGTTAATGTAATCATTTTTTAATCCCTATTCCTATAAAATTATAAATTTGCATTGAAGAATGCTTCAAGAGCTGCGATTGCTTCTGCTTCGTCTGCACCATCTGCTGAAATAGTAACTTCCTGATCCTTTTTAACACCTAAGCCCATAACACCAAAAATTCTCTTAGCGTCTGCTTCTTTGCCATCTTTTTTGATTTTAATAGCTGATTGGAATCTTGCTGCTTCTTTAACTAATAATCCAGCTGGTCTTGCATGGATTCCTAACTCATCTTTGATCACATAATTAAACTCTTTCATTTTCTTCCTTCTCCTTTACATATTATATTCATGATACTTCATTTAATTTATTATCTTATACTTTCCCTTGTTTTTCAATAGTTTTTCTTTTTTTGATTTTTTTTTTGGCAATTAATAGTAAAATTTTGTGTCATATTATAACATTTTTTAGGTAAAACGATTGACATTATTCCTTTTATTGTGCTACTCTGTCCTAGTATTAGTTACTAGTACGGCATTATATTATATGGGAGGGTTTGCCACATGAGCAAAGGTACAGTAAAATGGTTTAACAACCAAAAAGGATATGGATTCATTTCTGATGAAGCTGGTAATGACATTTTTGTCCACTACACAGGTTTAAATATGGAAGGATACAAGACTTTAGAAGAAGGCCAGGCAGTTGAATATGAAGTAACTGAAGGCGCTAAAGGACCACAAGCTATCAATGTTGTAAAACTTTAATGCACACAAAAGATGCTGTCACACCAATCATGTGACAGCATTTTTTCATTTATACAGCAGCTCATTGCTGATTTCTTTTCTTTATTAGCAATTTGCGTGGTATGCTTCATCTGCTTCCCATACATCAAATCCACTATTTTTCAACACTTCTACTACTTTTGCCGGATTGTCTGATTTCAAAACGGCTGAAGCATCCGCACCATTTGCAAATGCATACATATATTCTACATTGATGCCTGCCTGCACGATTTCATGCATTGCTTTGCTCAGAGATCCTGTTGCATGTGGAACACGAAGTGCAACTACTTCTGTAAGCATCGATGTGATACCTGCTTCTTTTAATACCGATTTTCCTTTTGCAGGATCAGAAACGATCATGCGGAGCATACCATAATCTGATGTATCTGCAAGACTTAAGGCAACGATATTCACATCATTTGCACCCAGTGTTTTTAGCACTTCATCCAGACGTCCTTCTCTATTTTCCAAAAATACAGATAATTGTTTGATTGTCATATCGCTGTCCTCCTTAATTTAGATTTCGATTATCAATCACACGTTTTGCTTTTCCTTCACTTCGTGCAATTGTCTTTGGTTCTACTAATTTTACATTTACAGAAATACCAAGTGCCTGTTTTAATACGTTTGCAACTCTGTTCTTCAGACCTTCCAATGCACGGATCTCGTCTGAGAAGAATTTTTCATTTACTTCTACCATGACAGTCAATACGTCCATGTTATTTACACGGTCAACGATCATCATATAATGAGGTGCTACATCTTCGCCCATACTGAGAAGTGCAGTCTCAACCTGAGTTGGGAATACGTTTACACCACGTATTACTTTCATATCGTCTGTTCTTCCTTTGAACTTCGAAATTCTTGGAAGTGTTCTTCCACATTCGCATGTAGAATGATCAATACTTGTCAAGTCTTTTGTTCTATAACGAAGAAGCGGCATACCTTCTTTTGTCAATGTTGTAAATACCAGTTCTCCTGTCTCTCCATCTGCACAAGCTGCGTTTGTAGCCGGATTCAGAATTTCAGGATAGAAGAAATCTTCATATATATGTAAGCCCTTATGATGAATACATTCCATAGCTACACCTGGTCCTAAGACTTCACACAGACCATAGATATCGAAGCAATTGATGCCCAGGATGCTTTCAATCTGTTCTCTCATCTCTACTGTCCAAGGTTCTGCTCCCAGAATACCTGCTTTTAACTTTAATCGATCTACCACACCGGCATCACGAAGTGCTTCTGCCAGATGCAATGCATAAGATGGCGTACATGCAAGTGCTGTTGCACCAAAATCTTCCATACACATCATCTGTCTCTGTGTGTTTCCGGATGACATTGGAACTACCAAAGCGCCCATCTTTCTAGCACCAAAGTCAATTCCAAGACCTCCTGTGAAAAGTCCATATCCATAGCAAGTATGAATGATATCTTCTTCTGTAAGACCTGCCATTGTAAGACATCTTGCAACACATTCTCCCCAGAGATCTGCATCATACTCTGTGTAAGAAGCCAATGTGAGCTTTCCTGTTGTACCAGAAGAACCTTGTACTCTGGCAATTTTAGATTTTGGAACTGCTAAAAGCCCGAATGGATAATTGTCTCTCAAATCTTCTTTTGTTGTAAATGGAAGTTTGTTAATATCTTCAATTCCTTTGATATCTCCTGGCTCGATTCCCAGTTCTTTCATCTTCTTGTTGTAGAATGCCACGTTGTTGTAAACATTTGCTACCTGTTTTACAAGTCTCTCGCTTTGCAGAGCTGTCATCTCATCTCTGCTCATACATTCAATTCTTTTGTCGCGATATCTCTCTACCCATTGCGCCATATCTGGTTTTGCCATCTCTAAGGTCCTCCTTATATTTTTTATAATTGATATCCCACTTCAAACGCCTGTTTATTAATCTCGATCGTCTTTGGCGGAACGGTATTTTCAATTACTTTGTACCATTCTTCTTTTGCGAAATCCATATGTTGTGCTGCCACACCAAGTACGATCATGTTAAACACGCGCGAATTTCCAAGTTTTTTTGCTTCTTCTGTTGCATTTACTGTATATACTTTATGCTCTTTTGCTAACTCTTCGATAATGTTTTCTGGATACTGTGCCGCACCGATCACAACTGGCATTGGGTCGATTCTCCAGTCATTGATAATAAGTGCACCATCTTTTTTGAGGAAATGTGCGTAACGGAGTGCTTCCAGTCTCTCAAAAGCGATAATGACATCTGCCTGTCCTTCTTCTACGATTGGTTCTGCAACTTTCTCTCCGTAGCGGACAAATGTAACAACGCTGCCGCCTCGCTGCGCCATACCATGTACTTCTGAAAGTTTGACATCATATCCTCCACTGATCGCAAGACCTCCCAAAATTCTGCTTGTAAGAAGAGTTCCCTGACCTCCTACACCAACGATCATAATATTTTTTGTTGCCATTATCTGTCACCTGCCTTTACTAATTCGATTGCATCAAATTTACATAATGTTTCACAAAGTCCACATCCAGTACACATTGTGTCATCAATCTTGATCGTACCATCAGCATTCTTTGTCATAGCAGGACATCCTGGCTTCATACACATGCCACATTTTTTACATTTATCTGGATGTGCAATATAAACAGGTTTCTTTGATTTATCTAAAAGTACACATGGAGATTTTGTAATGATCACCGATACTTCATCTCTTGCAACTTCTTCTTTGGTCACTTTTTCTAAGGTTGCGATATCAAATGCATTGACTGTTGTAACATGTTTTACACCGAGTGCTCTGCAAAGTGCTGGAATATCGATCGCATTTGTTGGTTCCCCAAGGAGTGTCTTTCCTGTAGCTGCATGATCCTGGTGTCCTGTCATACCAGTTGTGGAATTGTCAAGAATCATAACAGTACCTGTCGATTTGTTGTACATCATATTCATAAGTGAGTTCACACCTGTATGTAAAAATGTAGAATCACCGATCACTGCTACCCAGTTCTTGATGTAATCTTTGCCTTTTGCCTTTTCCATACCATGAAGGCTTGAAATACTTGCACCCATGCAGATTGTTGTATCCACAACGCTGAGTGGTGCTACTGCTCCCAATGTATAACAGCCGATATCGCCTGCTGCATGCATTTTCAGTTTATTTAATACGTAATATACGCTTCTGTGTGGACATCCTGGACAGAGGATTGGTGGTCTTCCTGGTGCTGCCGCTGGTGCTTTTACATCAACCTCTTCTTTTAAGATTGCCTTGCGAATCATATTTGCACTATATTCGCCCTGAACAGTAAAGATCTCTTTTCCAATGGCTTTGATTCCCCATGATTTTACCTGTTCTTCAATCACTGGATCTAACTCTTCTACGATATAAAGTGTATCTACCTTTTCAGCAAATTCTGTGATCAGCTTCTTTGGAAGTGGATTCACCATACCAAGTTTTAATACCGATGCGTTTGGAAGTGCTTCCTTTACGTATTGGTAAGGAATTCCACTTGTAATCACACCGATCTTAGTGTCATTCATCTCTACTGTATTGATCGACAATGTATTGGCCGCTTCTGCAAGTTCTAAATTGCGCTTTTCAATCTCTACGTGACGAAGCTTTGCATTGCCTGGCATCATAACCGTCTTACGGATATCTTTCACATATTCTTTATCCGCTACTTCCACACGGTCGTAAAGTTCTACTAAGCCTTGCGAATGTGCCAGTCTTGTCGTAGTTCTGAAAATAACAGGTCTGTCGAATTTCTCACTGATTTCATAAGCCACTTTCATAAATTCTTTTGCTTCCATACTGTCAGATGGTTCTAATACAGGAACCTGAGCAGCTCTCGCTACCATACGTGTATCCTGTTCATTCTGTGAGCTGTAAAGTCCTGGATCGTCCGCAACGATAATGACCAGACCACCATTTACACCCATATACGATACTGTATACAGTGGATCTGCTGCTACGTTGAGACCAACATGTTTCATACATGCCATCGCACGTACTCCTGAAACACTTGCTCCAATTGCTACTTCTGTAGCTACTTTTTCATTTGGAGACCATTCCGCATAGATACTATCTTTATATTTTACAATCTGTTCACTGATTTCCGTACTTGGAGTGCCTGGATATGCTGCTGAAACCTTTACACCAGCCTCATATGCACCACGGGCAATTGCCTCATTTCCAAGCATGATTACTTTTCTATTTGACATAATTTAAATCCGTCCTTTCATGCGATTAGTATTTCAAGTATACCATAATACTTTCACGATTTAAAGCGATAATTGTGCAATGCACAAAAAAAGGCTGCGCTTTCGCACAACCTTTTCGTTATTTTGATTAATATGTCAAACCGAAGTTCATTTCATAGTAGTTGCCTGCTGCATCTCTGTATGCATAAGCCTTACCATTTTCGTCTTTCATTTCATCTGGCATATATTTGTCTTTGTCATAACCTGGTACATCGTTAGGGCTGATACATACACCATCTGCATTTACTGCAAGAACTTCATCACTCTTTGGCATTGTAATTGGTAACTTACCAACTGGCGAGAATCTTCCGAAGTAAACATCTAATACTGCTGATGGATATGTGTCATATCCTAATGTCAATGCATCTACGTATGGTTCTACATTTCCAAGTAACCAAGCTAATACAACGTTCACGTTTGCTACCACTTTACCGCCGTTTGCATGAACTGCTGCTGCGATCTCTGGAATTCTGTTAGCACCTGCAAGTGTAGTTTCTTCATGAGTTTCAGCCATTGGACGGCAGAATTCATCAACATCAGCTACCATCTTGCCTTCACAGATATCTAATTCCAGATATCCTTTTGTTGCACTGAAGTATGCACCTGATTTTGGATTGAGCATCAGGATTGCATAATCAGCTTCTGCTGGATCATCAACCAATGTAAGATCAGCCAGCATTTCTTTTAACCCTTTTGTCAGCTCAACTGCTTTTTCTGGTAATTGATGGAATGCTTCTGCATAAATCTTCTTACCTTCTAATTTGTCAGCTGTAAGTGGTAATGTATCGCTGTTCTTAAGAAGAGTAACACTCTTGCGATGTGCATCCATAGCGTGATCCCAGTCAGCTTGTGTAGCAGCAACTTCTACTGCTTTCTTAGCATCACGGTATGTGTCTTCAAATAAACCAAGTTCGAACATACCTTGCATTGTACGGGCAACTGCACGATTCAATGCTTCATCTGTAAGAACTAATTGTTCTTTTGTAAATCCTTCTGGAACTGCATGTGTTTCATAATAGTCATTTTTGCTGCGGTTGTAAGCTTCCATACCTAATTCATAGTCAAATAAACCGCTGATCACGTCAACTCCGGCATTGTTTACTGCAAAACCGATACGTTCTGGTTTGTCGAGCATTTCAACACCCCAGCACATGTTGTGTACGATACCTGTATCTGAGTTGATGTAGCCTTTGAATCCCATTTCTTTACGAAGAAGTCCATCGATAAGTGGTTTGTTGTAAGCAAAACCAAATGGCTGCATTTCGATTTCTTTGCCGTTTACGATCTGAGCTGCGCTCTTTTCTTTTGCTGGTTTTGCATAGTATGGCATGATAGATGCTGCATTCTTATCTACTGATACCTGGAAACCTGGAAGGTGATATTTTTCCAATGAACCTGGTGTCTGATAAACATTCCATTGACCTGCTTTGTAGTGTGGATCATATCCATTTTCACGAGCTCCGCCGCCTGGGAAGTGTTTCATTGTTAAAGCAACACCGTCATGTGTAACACCGTCTTCGCTTCCTTGTACGATTGGAATCATACGTTCTGCGATCTTGCAGATCAAGTCTGTATCTTCACCAAATGTACCATATGAACGCTGCCATCTTGGATCTGTCATAACGTCCACCATGTACATATAACCTTTACGAAGGTTTGATGCATTCCATGAACGACGGATACAATCAGAGAATTGATCTACGATTGAAAGATCATCTGTACCTTTTACTGCTGCAGCAATACCCATTGTTCCTGGCCATGTTGCAAATATACCTGATGCATCGTTCATACCAAATACTGGTTCTGCATATTCATTACGTGAGTTAGATGCTACCATAACTGGAACAAAATGTTCACATTCTTCTGCAACTGCCTGTAATTGGTTCAGGTAATCTGCCAGGTCATCTGGAGTTGCATTTGCACGTAAAATGATGTGGCGAGCCCACCATTCTTTTAACAATTTTGATGTTCCAGGAATGTATTGTTCCCCGAAAATGTTTGTCATTGTGTGATCTGCCTCATCTAATGTTCCAGATTCGTCTAATTTGTATTCTGGAATTTCTTTACTTCCCATCATAAGTGGTCCTGGATATTTACCCATTCTCCAGTCAGAAATGAAAAGTTGTCCAACTTTTTCTTCTACTGAAAGCATTTCAGCATATGCTTTCGCACGTTCTGCTGCTGGAAGTCTCCAGTCATTTACTGTGGATACTTCGCCTGAGCCATCAATATCTTTGAAGTATAAACCATCTTTTTCAATAATTTTACGTGCCACTGTACTTACTACAGGTCCGTTTGGATTCACATAACTCTTATAGTTATCACTTGCTTTTACTGCCATTACTTATTTCCTCCGTTTCAATATTTTCTTACATTCTTTCTTAATTCCATAAGTAATTTTTTCAATAGTTATATTTCTAATAATTATATCTCAATATTCCCATTTTCATCCGGTTTTTTCGGAAGCCATACTAACCAGTCTGCAATAGCCATTGCTGTTGGAAAGCCGGTCCAGAAAAATAATAAATACAGCCATGCTGTAGAGTATTTTTTTGCATAAAAATGATGTCCGCCACACCAGCCGGTAAATATCAAAAAGTACATATATTTCTTGCGATTCACAACGGAAACCTGCTTTGGCTTTGTTTCTCGTTTCGCAAAATATGCAGAAAGAACTTTCCACACGCCCTTTTTCTCTTCTTCCATTCCCTGCTCTTTTTTTAACTGATTTAATTCTTCCTGCAATATAGCAAGTTCTACAAGTTCTTCCGAGGTCAATGACTCTGGTTGTTTCTTTTCTTTCTTATCTGCTTTCATCGTTATCTCCTAGTCTGTAATTAATTTTCCCCTCATTTTACACTATATGTGTACATTGATAAAGTATTTTATCCGACTAACTTTCACATTTGAAAATAAGCGTCGTAACCGACGCTTATTTCCTAACAATATGTATATTTTGTAATATTTCTTATTATTTAGCCTGAGCTTTGATACGAGCAATTTCGCCTTGGATTTCTTCCATTTTTTCTTTTGATAATGGATAGAATTTCATAGCAACTACGTTACATAAGTTACCAAGGATAAGAGCGCCATAGATACAGAACAATGTTACTAAGAACAATGGTTGGCTAAATTCTGCTGTCTGGTCTGGTAATACCTCTTTAAATCCAATTGCTGCATACAAAATAGAAAGAAGCATTGGAGCGAAAGAAGAGATAATCTTATCAACGAATGAGAATAATGTTCCCATTAAACCTGGAACGTATTTACCTGTACGGTATACTTCGTAGTCAGCACAGTCAGCTGTCATAGGAATAACGATGTTTCCTGAAAGACCTGTGAAAGCACCCATTACAACGTTGATTACAATGTAAAGTACTGTGAATAATGTAATTTGTAAACTTCCATCAGCGCCGTTCATTGATTTATAATCACCAAATAACCATAATACGATTAACAATGCGTTAGTAATGATACCGCCCCAAGAACCGATAAGCATCGCTTTCTTTTGTCCAAGACGTGTAGCAAGACCACCTACGAAGAAAATCATAAGGATAGTTGTTGGAATAGAAATGATACCTTGTAATACACCAGAAAGTTCATAGTTACCAACACAAACACCCATTAATACTGCCATAATAACAGCGTTACCTTTCATCTGTGTAGAAAGTTTGTCTGTACCAGCTGAAACTACGAGCATCTGGATTGCTCTGTTATGTAATAATGTGTCGATATAATCTTTAAGACCAACTTTAACCTGTACACCAGTACCGAAGAATTCCGATCTATCCTTTGGTGCAATAGCGATAACAGCAACAACCATCATAACTGCAGAAACACCACCAAAGATTAATTGAAGGTCTCTAAATAATGCTGGATCAGCTGTAAATCCGCCGTATGTTGTTGCCAACTTAGCTGCAACAACCTGAAGTAATGTAAATAATACTGTGTTATAAACTCCATCAAATACAGCAAATAATGGTCTTTGTTTTGGATCGTTTGTTAAAGCTGATTGAGCTGCTTTTGTAACAACACACTGGCATGTATATCCCAAGTAATAAATTGCAGAAATTACAATGAAGAATGGGAAACGAGCTGCCATTGGTAATGTATGTGTAATGTTGAATAAAATCCATGATGTAATGAACAGGATAATGTTACCAATAACCATGAATGGTCTGTTCTTACCAAATTTACCATTTGTTTTGTCAACCAAGAGACCTACTACAGGGTCAGTCACACCATCCCAAAGTCTCATCATCATAGAGAAAGAACCTGCCATAACTGTTCCTACTCCAACCCAACCACCTAAGTAGTATGCAACAAAGTTCATTAAGAACATGTACATGTTAGTAGATGTGTTATTGAGAGCAAATGCACCGATTCTCCACAATGGTACGCGGTGGATACCGTTTTCGCCATAATACTTATCTGGCAAACTTCTTTTTTGATTCATAATTTTTTCTCTCCTTTACCTCTCATCTTGAGGAGTCTTCCACTCCTCTGTGTAAGTCTCTTTAGTTGCTCAGCCAGAACAAAATGTTCACCACATATCCAAGTAAACAAATAAAGATACTTCTTGGCTGTGACACGGATTTCACTGCAAATAACACCACGATTCCCAATGGTAAAAGCACAGCTAAAAGCTTCGGTGCTGTTGGTGCTCCCGTATTCATGAATCCTTCAAACTGTGTTGCAACTTCCGCCGGAAGAGTCATGTAGCTATAAACAGCCATCACTACTCCGATTAAAATTGCAATTACTGCGATGATGATTCTTACCTTTTTGAAATCTTGCGTATTCTCTTGCATGTTGTCCTCCTTTTAATGCCACAATTTTCCGATAACACATTGGCGTCTTGCTTGTGTTACCACTTTGTTCTCCTTCAAAGTCTAATGACTTATTTTAGAACTTTTTGAATTTCAAAGAAGAATCCGAACCTTGCTTTGCTATCAGCGATCCTTTATCAATCGATGAAAAATCAAAACATCCTTTCTTCTCTGTCCTTCCGTATAGTCAAGACCATATGACTGAAACCATGTGTACTGATCACAGTGTATGTTCTTCACTATTTCGTCAGAATTTTCATCCCGACTTCCAGCACAGCCTGCGATATGTTTTCAAGCTGTCCTGCACCATACTTTTGTATGGATTTCTTTTTATCAATTCTCCAGAGGCCTTTCGAGATTTTCAGAGCCGCTCACAAATGCTGTACTCTAAAAACCTTTTCTCTGCCATCTGAAGTAATGATTCAAGAAAGCGCATCCTCTTCAAAATATGCCTCATCCATTTATCAGACGAATGTCTCTCATAACTCGATGATTTTCGATAAAGTAGGGTTCCCCACTCTCTTTATAAAATTTCCACAAAAGAATCTTCATAAAGCCCTCCTTCTTTATACATTTCTTATAAACTCATCTAAGATATTTTAGCAAAATCTTAGTTTCTATGCTTGAATAATCTTCACAAAAGTTGTATGATTTTTGTGTAAATAATCCAAAATCATAAAAATAAATAAAACAGGGGGAAAATAAACCATGACACACCAAGACCAAAATATTGAGGCTTGTTTTCACTTACTGCAAAAAGTACTATTAGAAGCATTCCAAACCGAAACACTTTTCTTTTCTCCGCCATATGCTGATTTCAAAAATATTGACCGTGGAATACGAAATCTGATGTGGCCAAACTTTTTGAATACAAATCCAATTCTTACTCCTTCAAAAAGTACTCCTGAAAGAAGACTTTTTATTGTGAAAAGTAATCTTGGATTTTATAATATCATTATTTACTTAAACCTGGAAAAAACTCCTGACTTTATTTCCGTAGGTCCATTTCGTTCTGAAGAGATTTTACCTGACATTTTTTCACAGTTAGTGAAGGACCAGAATCTTTCTCCTTCGATTCAGGCTTCACTCCAGAATTATTACGACGGACTTCCATATGTATCTCTCTCTTCCATTAGCAGCGTGACAAAAGATATTGTCTCTGCGTTCCTTCCGGAATTCGCATCGTTTTCTCCAATTTATGTGGAATTCGAAGGACAGGTACATAATTTACAGATCGACATCCAAATGATCCAGGACTTTACTGTAGAATATTCAGAGGTATATCAGGAAAAGCTCTTTCTTTTTTTAGAAGCTCTAAAGAAAGGCAATGCTACACTTTCCCACGATCTGCTCAATGATTTTTTGCGCAGTTCACGAATTTTAGCATCTCAGAGCCTTACTGACTGCAAAAAAAATCTAAACATGCTGAATGGATACTGCCATGTTGCTCTTTTAGCAACCAACATTCATCCGTCTCATATTTTAAAATTATTTAATTCTCTTAGAAATAAAATCGATATTTTAAACAATCGTGACACAATTGTAAATATGCCAAATGATATCTGTCACAAATATTGTCTTTTAGTAAAAAACTATGCCTTCCCAGAATATTCAAAGACAATCCGTGCTGTAATAAATTATATTAATCTGCATCTGGATGAAGAACTGACTTTGGCTCTCTTAGCTGAAAAATTCAAAAAAATGCCACCTCCCTCTCTTCTTCTTTCAGCAAGGAAGTTGGCATGAATATTACAAACTATATTCACCAAACACGTATTAATGAAGCTATCCGCTACTTCAATACGACGAAAATGTCTATCTCTGAAGTTGCACTTGCAGTTGGCTTCCAGGATTTTGCATATTTTTCAAGACTCTTCCACAAACAAGTCGGATGCAGCCCAAGAGAATATTGCAGAAGTATCAAATAAAGAATCCTTTGGATTTACAAAAAAAGAGTAATACTCTACCGTCCAAACCATTAAAATGGGCGGCAGTGCATTACTCTTTCTTTATATAACTCTAGTCTTCAAAGATTTCCATCTCGCCTTCCACTTTTGCGAAATAGCATTCTTCCAGAAGTTCCATGACAGCCTGTCCGTTTGTTCCTTCTGTTATCTCATCCATAACCTGCTTCACTTCGTTTTCTGGAAGCAGTACTTCTAATACAACCTTATCCGTATATTCTGAATTGAGTATCGTCAGTCCTCTTTGTCCTAAGATATATTGAATTTTGCCAAGGCCGGTATAATCTGTCTGAATTGAAGTTTTATGACCATGCATTTTTGTGATCACCGTGCTTGCTTCTAACCCTGCTTTTGTGGAACTCTGATATGCTCTCACAAGACCGCCTGTTCCCAGAAGCGTTCCTCCAAAATATCTGGTAACTACGACTACCGTATCATGGATTTCCTCTCCCATCAGTACATCCAGCATAGGTTTTCCCGCTGTTCCGCTTGGTTCTCCATCGTCACTGCATCTCTGCACCTGAAAATGTTCTCCGATCACATATGCAAAACAGTTATGTGTTGCATTCCAGTATTTCTTTTTCAGGGATTCTATAAAAGCAATCGCTTCTTCTTCACTCTTCACAGGCTTTACTGTAGCGATAAATCTTGATTTCTTTTCTATGATTTCGGCCTCTCCGCCGCAATAAACAGTCTTATATTGACTCAACATGTTCTTCACCTTTTCCTACATTTTTTATTACTATAACAGTTTTTCATCATTTTTCACAATATTTTCTTAAGATTTTCCTTAGAATAAGTGAACTTTGCAATTTTATCTTTATTTACCACATCAAGTTTGTTATAATGTTACTCGATAAAGGAGGCAAAATTTCATGAATTATGGAAGAAAAGAGGCTTCGAAGAAGCAACGAAAACTCTCCTCAAAAGCTGCCAGAAAGAAAAAAAGGATGGGAGTTCGATTTTTCAAAGCATTCCTTATTATATGCTTGATCATCGGAGTTCTTGGCATCATTGCTGGAGGTATCGTTTTAAAAAAGATTATTGATGACACACCGCAGATTACCGTAGACGACATCAAGCCTAACGCATATACCACAACGCTTTATGCTAACGACGGAACTACCGTAATCGACACACTAAAAGAAGCCGGTTCAAACCGTATTTATGCATCTATCGATCAGATTCCGGTAGATCTGCAAAATGCATTTATTGCAGTTGAAGATTCCCGTTTCCGCGAACATAACGGAATCGACTTAAAAGGAATTATTCGAGCCGGCGTTACTGGTATCACATCTGGTGAATTTTCACAGGGTGCCAGCACGATTACTCAACAATTGATCAAAAACAGTGTCTTTACAGACTTTGTAAATGAAACGAAATGGGAAAGTGTACAACGTAAGATTCAGGAAATCTATCTTGCCATTCAGATTGAACAACAAGTGAACGACAAAGATGTGATCCTTGAAAACTACCTGAACACAATCAACCTTGGTCAGAATACCTTAGGTGTACAAGCTGCTGCAAAGCGCTACTTCAACAAGGACGTAAGTGAACTTACATTATCTGAATGCGCTACAATCGCAGGTATCACACAAAGTCCTGGTAATCTGAATCCAATCACAAATCCAGAAGCGAATGCAAAGCGTCGTCAAAAAGTTCTTGACGATATGATGGAACAAGGTTATATCACACAAGAAGAATACGACGAAGCAATGGAAGACAGCACTGCTGTTTATGAACGTATTGCTCTTGCAAACAGTGAATATACAGAAAATCTTACTGTAAGCTCTTATTTTACAGATGAAGTAATCAAACAGGTTAAAAACGACCTTATTAATGAATTAGGCTATACGGAAACACAAGCTCATAACGCTGTATACAGTGGTGGTCTTGATATTATTACTACCCAAGATGTCAGAATGCAGAAGATCTGTGAAGAAGAACTCAATGATGATTCAAACTATCCTTCTTCGATTGAATGGTGCGTAAGTGGCGCGATTTCCATCATCCATGAAGATGGTACACAAGAACATTATGATCACAATGGTTTGAATTCCTATGTAACCACTAACTATCCATCATACGGAAAATATGGCACAACATTTTCTTCGAAAGAAAAAGCAAATGCCATGGTAGAAGAATATATCGAGACACTGAAAACATCGGAATCAGATACAGTAATGACAAACCTTACTTTTTCTCCACAGCCTCAGGCTTCTATCGTTGTTATGGATCAATATACAGGTCATGTAAAAGCGATGGTCGGCGGTCGTGGTGAAAAGACAGAAAGCATGAGTTTAAACCGTGCAACTCAGTCAGCAAGACAGCCTGGATCATGTTTCAAGATTTTATCTACATTTGTTCCTGCACTGGACGTATATGGAGACACTCTTGCAACTGTAATCGAAGACTCTGCTTTTAAATATGATAACGGAAAAGAAGTGAATAACTGGTGGGGAAGCTCTTATAAGGGACCTCTTACGATCCGTGAATGTATCATCCGTTCTGCCAACGTATGTACAGTAAAAAAACTCACAGAGATCACACCAGCACTTGGATATCAATACGTAACAGAAAACTTTAGCATCGACTTACCTTCTTCTGATATGGTACAGTCACTTGCACTTGGTGGTGTTTCTGGTGTATATAACATTGATCTGACTGCTGCATATGCTGCAATCGCAAACAAAGGCGTATATACTGAACCGATCGTTTATACTGAGATTTATGATCACGACGGTAATCTTTTATATACAAAGACACCTGAGACTCACGTAGCAATGAAAGAATCCACAGCCGCATTGATCACAGATGCAATGCAGGACGTTCTCACAAGTCCAAATGGTACTGGTGGTGCTGCATACTTCTCTGGTATGGCTATCGCTGGTAAAACAGGTACTTCTCAGAAATCTGCCGACCTTTGGTTAGCTGCTTATACTCCATATTTAACAGCGGCTGTATGGGCAGGTTATGATGATAATCAACCTATGGAAGACTTAAATCAGTCATTCCACAACAGAATCTGGAAAGCAGTTATGTCACGTATTCATGAAAATTACGAATATAAATCATTCTCAATGCCTGCTTCCATTGAAAGTGCAACTGTATGTTCTGTAACTGGCAAGCGTGTAAGCTGTGAATTCTGTAAAGGATATACAGAATATTTCGCAGCAGGAACAGCACCGACCCAAAGCTGTAATGGACATGCAGAAGAGATTGAAGAAGCAAAGAAAAAAGAGGAAGAAGAGGCTGCACAGCAAGAAGCTGAAAGCGGCAGTCTTATCGATGAACTTTTAGATCAGATATTCCAGTAGAATTAAAAAGTGGTTTGCATTTTTGCAAACCACTTTTTTGTATGATATATCTTATAAAACTAATTTTGCTGCACCGTAGATACCAGCATCATTTCCTAATTTAGCAAGCGCAAATTCTACTTTCTTATTTGCAAAGAATGCTTTTTCCATATATGGTTCTTTGATGTAATCAAATAATACTTCACCTGCTTTTGATACACCGCCGCCGATTACGTAAACAGATGGGTCAACTAAAGCTGAAATATCTGCCAGAGCACGTCCAAGGTATGTACCAAATTGTTTTGCGATTTCGATTGCTACTGCATCTCCTTCTTTTACAGCATCAAATACATCTTTTGCTGAAACTGTTTCTGCATTTAAAACTGTAGCCTGATCACAGTTTGCCAATGCTTTTTTTGCAAGACGAACAATACCTGTTGCTGAAGCATATTGTTCCAAACATCCTTTTCCGCCGCATCCACAGCATTCTGTTTCTTCGTGGTTCATCTTAAGATGTCCGATTTCACCGCCTGCTCCGTTTGTTCCGATCAGGATCTGACCATTGATGATAATACCACCGCCAACACCAGTTCCAAGTGTTACCATAACAAGGTTTTTGTGGCCTACACCGCCACCTTTCCACATTTCACCAAGTGCTGCTACGTTAGCATCGTTTCCAACTTTTACAGTAAGTCCTGTTAACTCTTCTAACTCACGTTTTACTTCTTTGTATCCCCATCCAAGGTTTGCAGTCTGCTGCACAATACCATCTTCATTTACAGGTGCTGGCACACCAACGCCAATACCTACAACGTCTTCTTTTCCAATCTTGTGCTGTTCTAATTTTTCAGCCAATGAAGCTGCGATATCTGGCAAAATTGCTTCTCCGCCATTTTCAGTTCTTGTCTTAATCTCCCATTTTTCGACTACTTCTCCTTCTGTGCGGAAAAGTCCAATCTTAACTGTTGTTCCTCCAATGTCAACTCCAAAGCAATACATTTCAATTTCCTCCTGTTTCTTAGTATTTTTATTTGAATTTCATATTACTTTCATGTTATAACTTAATCTCGCTTCTTTGTCAGACTCTGTTGTACACGTCTGTAAAGTTCCTGCGCTGCATTATAACCCATCTGTTTTTGTCTGTGGTTGATAGATGCCGATTCAACAATTACGGCAACATTTCGTCCTGGTCTGATCGGAATCGAATGACACACAATCTTATTGCCTAAGAATTCTGTATAATTGTCCTCTAAACCGAGACGATCGTATTCTTTGTCTTTGCTCCATTCCTCTAACGTGATGACCAGATCGATTGTCTGAGTCTCTCTTACACTCTGAACCCCAAACAATGTCTTCACATCCACGATTCCGATTCCTCGAAGCTCGATCAAATGTTTTGTAATACTTGGCGCTGAACCTACCAATGTATCATCACTGACTTTTCGGATCTCAACCACATCATCCGTAACCAGTCGGTGACCACGCTTGATCAATTCTAAAGCGGCTTCACTCTTACCAATACCACTTTCACCCATGATAAGAACTCCAACACCATATACATCCACTAATACTCCATGAATCGAAATACAAGGTGCAAGTTCAACATTCAGCCATCGAATCAATTCGGCCTGAAATGGCGATGTCTTTTTATCTGTGGCGAACACCGGTATATCATGTAAGTTGGCTTGTCTTAATAACTCTTCATCCGGGTAAATCTCAGTTGTGTAAATCAAACATGGAATCCCATATGAAAATAATTCTTCATATACCTGCTTTTTGCGTTCTTCCGTCAGTGTCTGTAGATAGGTATATTCTACATATCCTATGATCTGCACACGCACAGAATCAAAATGATCAAAATATCCAGTCAACTGCAAGGCCGGTCGGTTGATATCTGGAACGGTAATCACTTTTTCTGTCAAATCAATGTCTGGTGTAAGATTTTTTAAATCCATCCTTTCCACCAGCTTTGTAATTTTTACTCCTGGCATGTCTTTTACCTCTTATTTTCATATTTTCTTATAGTATACCACTAATGAAAAAAACTGTACACTTCCTTTGCGGATTTTTCATTCATTGATGGCAAAGTTTTTAATTCTTCCACCGTAGCATTACGGATCTCATCGATATTTGCAAAATGTTTCATCAAAGCTTTTCTTCTTGCTGGACCGATGCCTTTGATCTCATCCAGTACAGAATGTACCTGCCCCTGGCTTCGCAATTTCCTGTGAAATTCAATTGCAAACCGGTGTGCTTCATCCTGGATCCTGGTAATTAATTTAAAGCCTTCTGAATGACGGTCTATCGGTATCTCGACATTCTTGTAATACAGCCCTCTGGTTCTGTGAGAGTCATCTTTTACCATACCACAGACTGGAATCTGAAGATGCAGTTCCTCCAAAACTTCCAGTGCAATATTGACCTGACCTCTTCCACCATCCATCAAAATAAGGTCTGGAAATGAGGTAAAACTTCCAACTTCCTCCTGATTTGCTATTTCATCCAGCCCATGCTGAAATCTACGCGTCAGCACTTCTCTCATACTAGCATAATCATCTGGTCCTTGCACACTTTTTATCTTAAATTTACGATAATCATTACGCTTAGGTTTCCCTTTTTCATACACGACCATAGAACCTACCGATGCGAATCCACTTGTATTAGAAATGTCATAAGCTTCCATTCGAACAATATTTGACAGACCCAAAAGCTTTTCAATCTCTTTTACTGCACCAATCGTTCTTCCCTCTTCTCGTTTCAATCGTTCTTTATCTGTATTCAATACCAGTGCCGCATTTGTTCTTGCAAGCTCTACCAGCTTTTCTTTCTCACCTTTTTTCGGAACCTTGATGTGCACACGATGCTCTCTTTTTTTCGAAAGCCATTGTTCCAGAATCTCCCGCTCCTCTATCTCTTCCTGCAGCATCAATTCCGCTGGGATAAATGGCGTTCCTGAATAAAACTGTTTGATAAAACTCTCTAAAATCTGGCTTTTCGATTCTTCCGCCACATTGCGCAGGAAGAAATGGTCTCTTCCGATCAATCTTCCTCCACGAATGAAAAAGACCTGCACAACAGCATCCTCTGCATCCTGTGCCACCGCCAGAATGTCTCTGTCCTCTCCACTGCTGTCTGTAATCTTTTGCTTTTGTGCAATCTGTTTTACACTATTTAACAATTCCCGATACTCAATCGCCTTTTCAAACTCCATATTTTCAGAAGCATCCAGCATCTTTTTCTCCAGATCATCCAAAATCGAGTCATAATGCCCGTTTAAAAACCGCAGTGCTCCATCAATGGATTTGCGATACGCTTCTTCTGAAATATACGCCTGACAAGGAGCCTTGCACTGCTTAATATGATAATTCAAACATGGACGTTCTTTTCCAATATCCTTCGGCAGATTTCTGTTACAGCTTCGTATATGATACAGCTTGCGGATTAAATCTATGGTATCTTTTACAGCCGTTGCACTGGTATATGGCCCAAAATATTTTGCTTTGTCTTTTTTCATCTCTCTCGCAAGCATAATTCGTGGATAAGGTTCATTTACCGTTACCTTGATAAAAGGATAGCCCTTATCATCCATCAACATTGTATTGTATTTTGGTCTATGCTCCTTGATAAGATTACACTCTAATACAAGTGCTTCTAATTCAGAATCTGTAACAATATACTCAAATCTACGTATATGAGTCACCATTTGGTCTATTTTAGCGCCTTTGTTACGACTCGCTTGAAAATATTGTCTAACTCTATTTTTAAGACTGATTGCTTTTCCCACATAAATGATCTGATCTTTTTCATCATGCATCAAATATACCCCCGGTTTCGCCGGAAGTTTTTTTAACTCTTCTTCAATAATAAACATACATCCAAACTCCTCTTGGATTATGATAACATAAAAACGGGTTTTGTAAAACACAAACCCCGTTTTCTTTCATAGCTTATTCTATTCGATGATTACTTCAAATTCTGAACCAATTTCTTTTGTAGTTACTTTTTTGCCACGATCTTTAGCAAATTTTTCTACATTTGTTTTTTGATGAGGTTCACTTACTAATACTTTAATTGCCCCTTTTGCTACTTTTAAAGCATCTGCTGTGAGCATTAAAGGTTCTGGACAAGATAATCCTCTTGCATCTACTTCATACATCTAATTACCCTCTTTCTATTACCTCTATTTTGCTGTCTGTCTTTTATTTCCAACAAAACCAATTACTAATAATACTACAATACAAATGATAACTGCCACTTTACCTGCTGGTGTAGCTGCACCTGCAACGATTTCTCCTGTTTCAGCATTTGCAGCTGTTCCACTTGAAGCAAGTCCTAAGTTATGACAAAGTGCTGCACCTACAAACATACCGATTACTGTCATACCTGCATCTGAGGAACCTTGTCCTGCTAATACCAATTGACGAAGTGGGCATCCACCTGCTAATGTTGCTGCAAAACCTACTGTATACATTCCAAGCAGGTTCCATAAATGATCTGCATGTGCGATTACGCCTGGTGTTGTAAAGCTTAATACGAAGTTTTGTGTTGCTATATTATAGATTAACATAACTACAAATAATCCACCGATTACTGAAATTAAATCAAAGTTTTTCATGAGCATTACATCACGGATACTTCCAGCAAAGCACATTCTAGACTTTTGAGCTAATGCGCCAAATAAAAGTCCGCCAACCAATGAGATAATAAGTGGAGCATGTTTGCTTCCTGGGCCAGATTCACTAACTGCCAATAATGTTGTTGCTACAGATAATACTAAAATCCCCGCCATAATTACTGGTAATACTGCACCACTCATCTTGTTAGTTTCATGAGATCGTCCTAAACTAAACCCTTTTTTCAGAGCTAAAATACCTGTTGCAATACCAAGAATAAATCCAACAAGTGCCACATAGGCATTCAAATCACCTGCTGACATACGGATTACCATACGTAATGGACAACCAAGGAATACTAAAGAACCAATCATAATGATGATTCCAAGTATAAAACGTACCATTGGTGAAGAACCTGATGTAGAACGATATTCTTTTGTTGCAACAGCAATAATAAATGCTCCTAATACGATACCAATTGTTTCTGGTCTTGCGTATTGAACGACTGCTGCCTGATGCATCTTAAGTGCGCCTGCTGTATCACGAATAAAACACGCAATACAGATTGCCATGTTTGCAGGGTTACCGAAAAATGCTAATGCCGCTGCAATAACACCACATAACGCACCTGCAAGTGCTAATTTTTTTTTTGAATCTGATAAATTCATCTTCAAATTCCTCCTTTGTTTTTTCTCATAGGAAAATTTTAACACAATGGTATACTGCAGTCTAATCGATACTTTTTATGCAGTTATAGGAAATTTCTATCAAAACAAATAAGGAGGGAAAACTCCCTCCTTAGAATAATTATTCTTCAGTTCCTTCGCTTTCTATCACATCTTGATTTTCTTCGATTCCTTGAACTTTACGGAAAATTTCCATAAACTCCTTACCTGTGATAGTTTCTTTTTCAATCAGAAAATCTGCAATCTTGTCTAATGCTTCTCGATTCTCAGTAAGCAGACGTTTCGCTTCTTCATAAGCTTTTTTAAGCATCTGCATAACCTCTTTATCGATTTCACCTGCTGTCTCTTCACCGCAATTCATAACGGCTCGACCATCCAAATATTTGTGTTGAATAGACTCTAATCCCATCAAACCGAATCTTTCAGACATACCATACTGAGTAACCATTGCCCTTGCAATTTTTGTTGCACGCTCAATATCATTAGATGCACCTGTCGTAACAGTATCAAATACAATTTCTTCTGCCGCACGTCCTGCCAAAAGTCCTACCAGCATTGCTTCTAACTCACTCTTTGTATTAAGGAACTTTTCTTCTTCTGGCGTCTGCATTACATATCCCAATGCTCCCATTGTTCTTGGTACAATTGTAATCTTTTGAACTGGCTCTGCATCTTTTTGAAGTGCACTTACAAGAGCGTGACCAACTTCGTGATAAGAAACAATACGGCGTTCTTCTTTGTTCATGATACGATCTTTCTTCTCTTTGCCAACCAGAACAACTTCCACTGCTTCAAAAAGATCTGACTGCGATACTACATGTCTTCCGTTTTTAACAGCGTTGATCGCTGCTTCATTGATCATGTTCGCCAGGTCAGAACCAACCGCACCTGAAGTTGCCAATGCAATTGCTTCTAAGTCAACAGTCTCATCCATTTTTACATTTTTGGAATGAACTTTCAAAACATCAATTCTTCCACGTAAATCTGGTTTATCTACAATAATTCTTCTATCAAAACGTCCTGGTCGCAATAATGCAGGATCCAAAACTTCTGGTCTGTTTGTTGCAGCAAGCAATAAAAGACCTTTATCTGTAGAGAAGCCATCCATCTCAGATAAAATCTGATTCAATGTCTGTTCACGTTCATCATTACTTCCCAATGCATTGTCACGACTTTTCCCAATTGCGTCAATCTCATCAATAAAAATAATGCATGGAGCCATAGACTGTGCCTGCTTAAATAAATCACGCACTCTCGATGCACCAACACCTACATACATCTCTACAAACTCAGAACCCGATACCGAAAAGAACGGTACTTTAGCTTCTCCTGCGACAGCTTTCGCAAGCAATGTCTTTCCTGTTCCTGGAGGGCCGACTAATAATGCTCCTTTAGGAAGCTTCGCTCCAATTTGAGTATATTTCTGAGGATTATGAAGGAAATCGACAACTTCCTGGAGAGATTCCTTTGCTTCATCCTGTCCCGCTACATCTTTAAAAGTAACTCCCGTCTGCTGCTCCACATACATCTTGGCATGACTCTTTCCAATTCCCATCATACCACCTTTTGTCATCTTCTTCATCAAATGATTCATACAGAAAAAGATAAGTACAAAAGGTAAAATAACCGTAAATATAATGTTCCAGAAGACTGCACCTGCTGTATCAGGAATCTCTGCTCGCACATCTACTCCTGCTTCTTCCAGTCGCTTCACCAATGTCTCGTCTTCAACTATACCGGTATAGTATGTGACATCAATATTACTTAATAAACTATTTTCATCTTCTTTTGCTTTCGGTTTAATTGCAATCTGTTCGCTTTCAATAATAACCTCTTCCACTTCGCCCTTATCAACCATAGTAAGAAATTCTGTATAACTAATCTCTTTCGTACTGATACTTGTCGAAAACTGCATCATGCCAAGTACTAAAAATGCTGTAATTAAAGTAGTAGCTATTACAAGCCCCCAGCCTTGCTTGTTATTTTTCTTGTCATTATTATTTTGATTTTTATTATTCTGGTTAATGTCCATCTTTATCCTCCTAGTCACTACTTTTTATATTATAAATATTGC
>CAZUVY010000041.1:0-24540 GCA_964623905.1 uncultured Faecalimonas sp. | reverse complement strand
CATTCACAGTTATTGCTAAAAATTCATGCTGAGACGATGGAAGTAAATATAAATCCGTACCCACGATTTGTGCCACCTTATCCAATGTATCTTCGTATAAAATTGAAACAGCACCAAACTGATTGTATTCATTTGTGATAATATAAATATCTTCCTTTTCTGATAATTCGTCTTCAATCTCTTCTCCAGATTCTTTTAATGCCTCAGACATTCTTTTCACACTTGGCGGGCACAATTCTTTTGTATTTGCCATCGCAAGTTCATACAATTCCTGTTCTGACAAATTTAGTTTATCTACAACCTGATGACTCATAAGTGTTGCTATTTTGGTATCTTGCTCTAACTCATAGTAAACAATTGATAAGTCATAAAATTCCCGATGTGGTACACAATTCAGCATCTCCTCATAATATTCCGTATTGATAAGTCGAAATATAATTTGTCCTTTATCCATTTAATCCATCTCCATTCCCATATTGTATCTCCTCTCCTAATTCCTTTGCTTCTGATTTACTCCATCTATTGTTGCACAACTTCTCATCTCAATAAATTCTCTAACACCAGATGGTACATTTTTTGTGTACAGCATTTCCATCGCCTTTACTAATTCATCTTCCAGTTTCATATTTTTCTGTTTCAAATACATTCTGGCTGCTGTTGTCTTTTCTTCATCGAATGAAATTGTTACTGATATCTTCTTCATATTTTTCTGCCTCCTATAAAATCATGTTCTGTCCTTGTTCTATTGTTTCTTCTCGTTCTGATTTGAACTTATCTGCTATTTCCTCATCCAAATATCCATAGTATCCTTTCGGTCTTTCAATACCATAGGATTCATATTCTTTTGCCAGTGCTTCATCTACATCTCTTATCCCTTCTTCTGGATGACAAGGTTTTAAATACTGCCACTTGTTTCCCTTTCCATATATATAAACATATACTGCAAAATTGTATGGATTTTTCAACTCTTCCAAAGTCCATACTCTCGCTTCTTGATTTTTTTCACCTCGATCTCGACCATATGCTACGGTTACCCCTCTTTGCCTTATTTTATAATCGAAACCATGAGGCTTAGACGGGTCAGGATAAATTTTTTCACATAAGCTAGATAAATTTCCTAACGCTATTAATTTCTCAACCATCTCCTCTGTGTTATAGTGGTCTACTAACAATGCTCCGTTATATGTTAGATATCCATCTGAATGACAATAAATAGTTTGATACTGATTCTCTGCAATCTGTCTTGCAATATAACTTCTTGTGCTCAACTTTATTCCTCCTCTACATAAATGATATTTGGAATCTTCAGCCAGCTGGTCCATGCTCCCTGTGACAGTTCTGTTCTGATGACTCCAACCTCTGTACTCATGGCTTCTATAACTTCTCCATTTCCGATATACACCCCTATATGCCCCTTCTTCCACACAGCTAATCCCTGAATTTCTGGTATGGTATCTATTGTTCCTTTCTCTGTTGCCGCCTCATATATTTCATCTGCTCTAAGTGCCGGCATACCATTTGAGCCATACTCTATCCGATTGTTTTCCACATTCAGCCATGCATACCCTTTAATTAATCCACCACAATCTGTAGTTCTTCCGCCTAACCAGTTCCGCTTAATAAATGCTTCATAGTCACCCACATCTTTCGGATACTGAGTGACGAGAGCCTTCAAGGTCCTTTCTGTCAAAACTTGTCCATAGGTGCCCCACACATATCCCCAGCCCGATTGTTCTGCATGAATCGCATACTTGACTAGATCAATATTGTTTTTTGTGGCCGCATCATAATAATCACTCGTATCAATATAAACCTTACGGATTCCATTCATTACATTACAAAATTCCAATAAACTTATCTGTGTTCCAAATGTGGTATTGACATTTGCAATTAACTGTTCATCCGTCTGCTCCATTGCAAAGCAGCCCACCAGTCTATTCACAAAACTATCTTGTGTTGAAAACTCTATAAGCACAAGCGTATATAATACCTGTGCTTCCTTTACCCTTGTAGCCGAGTATCCAGCTACTGTCATCTGTTCCTCAATACTTATCATGGTATCGTTTATGATCTGAAGCCTTGACCGTTCTTCTTCCGTCATGTTTTCCTGTAGCCGTTCTGTGTCAATATTGATATCTCCGGAAAATATTCCAAGTACTGCAGCAATCGGCATAACGATTATAATGATGACTCCTAAAATAATTCCGCCTATTGTTTTTAAGACCTTCGGATTACTAACTACTGCCAAAGCCAGCTTCTTCAGAGCTGCCGCTACTGTTACACTCATCGTCCGCCTGCCTTTCCGAAGATAACTGACTTATAATCCGGTGCGATGACCTGTAACAGATATCTCTCGTTCCCACATCGATATAAACAAGTCCCTCTCTCCGGATATTTGATAAGTTCAAATTCACTTGCTTCCACCTGTAAGGCATCCATATACTCTTTTGGATTGATTTGCCCAGCGTTGAATAAAAACTGATGTGTTGGAATTGAGAACAGTGGCTTTGTAAATTCTCGAATCTCCGGAATCAGAAAGTCCTCAATATTCTGACTTGCCAGAATGATTGAGGATTCTTTCTTACGCACACGCTTCATTGCGTTACGGATATATTCAATTGCAGTCATATTTGTGAGGAACAAATATAGCTCATCGATACTAGCTGCTGTATTTCCCTCTCCCAACAACTGATTACTCATGTAAGATAGGATATTAAATAGCATTGTATCTTTGAGACGTTTGTTGGTATCCATTAGCCCCTTTACACCGAATACCAAAAAGGCATCGTCTGTAATGTTGGTATACCCATTAAAGTAAACAGATTCCGCTCCAACACACATACTGTGAATTCCAAGACATACTTCTTGCAATGTTTCCTCTGTATAGAGGTGTTTCTGAGTCTTATCATATGCCATATATTCCTCTTCACACAATTTATAAAAATCTTCCATGATTGGAAAATCTGTAGGTTTTTTGGTGCTATAGTCTGTACCGTCATTGATACCAAATCTCGCATACAATTTCACAAGAAGAATCTCGATGGTATCAATCTGCACATCTGTGAAATCTTTATAGCTACGGAAAAAATCCTTTAAAAATGCGATGTGCTGTGACAACCTTGTAACCTTCTTAAAAGCTTCCGGTGTACCCATATCCACGTCCTCTATTCCATCTGCCCATACCTTTGGTTCCAGTGGATTAATCTTATATTCGCCTGACATAAAATCAATATAGCATCCGCCCAAACCATTTACACAGATATCTTTATATTCACTCTCTGCATCCAAACAGATGATACGCTTTCCTGTCTCCCTTAGATTTGTCAGGATGAGTTTCATTAGGTAGCTCTTTCCCTGACCGCTGTTCCCAAGAATCAGAATGTTGGATGTTGTTTTATCCTCTGCCCTGCGGTCAAAATCCACAAGGATATTTGTACCATACTTATCTCGCCCGATATAAAGTCCATGCGGATCCGTCTTTCCCGAAAAGTTAAACGGATACAAATTTGCTACGCTGGATGCCGGCAGCACTCGCTCGAACTGTTCCCCGAACTGATTCGAGCCGACAGGCAGAACAGACAAAAAACCTTCCTGCTGTCTAAGGGTAAGTCTGTCAACCACAATCTTGGAACGTGTCAGTTCCATTGCAATATCACTTTGCAGTTCCTTTAATGCGTTCATACTCTTTGCCTTTAATTCCATGAACACACAGCAGTGCAGAAGCGGTTCACGGTTCTTTCGAAGATTTGCAAGCATTTCGATTACATCCTGTAAGTTCCCTTCCGCCTCAATGGTATCGTTCATATCGTTGCCGCCACTTTTCATCTTGTTCCGGCGTGTGGCATTCTGAATAATCTTTCGCTGTTCCATGGACTCTACCAGTCTGTGATAGATGCGCAGTGTCACTCCGTTTCGGTCTGCAAGTTGTGATAAGATTGCCTGTTCTTCCGTACTTGGCGGATACTCACGCACTACCCAGACACATCGGTACGAATCACCGACAATATAATGATCGGACATAAACTTGATGGTGCTTGGCAGGATCATATCAAAAAAATCTTTAGTACGGATTTCTTCCTGTTGTTCTGGTGTTAATACTTTTTGCTTTCGCATGTTTCCTCCTGACTGCCGTTTTGCAGACAGGCAGAAAGAAAAAAATCAGCCGCCTTACTCCATCTGCAAAACGACTGATTTGAATTTTATTATTTAGTTTGTGATAATAACCTATCATGCATAGGATATCTGTCTGCCTCTACATAGTCGGTGTCATACCCTGTTCTTCATCTTCTGCTATATCATTCTCCAATCCGCTGTTCAGATTGATGTTTGGAAGATTCTTTAAAAACTCTTCTGCATTGCGATACGCAATACCATCCTCTGAGTCCATGTTTTCTCCAAGATATAAGACATATCTACCCACCAATTTACCATAATGCGGTGTTGTGAGTGCCAGTTTTTCTTCGTCCATAAGATGACGTCCTTGTTCCTGTACATACTCCTTACTGTGCTTAATCTCATAAATTGCGCATGTGTTATTACTGTCATCACGAATTACCATGTCAAATTCACCACTTCTAAATTGTAATTTGAACACATAGTAGTTGTTTCCTAATGCTTTCATGGATTCCAAAAGTATAATATCTTCAAGCATTCTTCCCCTTACTTCTTCAAGTATACGTTCTGACACATATTTTCGTTCTTCCAAATCCAGTTTTTTAAACGTGTTATCCTTCATTAGCGAATGTACCAATGCCTGTGCCTGACAGTAACGCATTCCCGGCTGAGTAAACAACACTCTCTTTTCCTGTTCTTCTATTTCTCCACCAAGTTCTATCGGACACTCAATGATAAGATCCAGTGCTTGCAAATAGTTTTGGATTAACGCAGCATGACTTGCTGTAATATTTATCGTTTGTTGCTCTTTATTCCTGATATCTAATATCTCCATTAATCTTTGCGTGATTTCTTCACGATTTACATTATCTAAAATATCGGTCCGTTTTTCCGGATCACTTTCCTGACGCAAATTTCGTGCAGTAACACCCAAATCACTGGATTTAAAATCTTTAGTCAAAATTCGTACTACAAAGCGATGGTTCATATCCTCAACTACTCGATTAATTGCTCCTGTCAACTCACCCGCTTCATATAAACTGTATAAATGGCTAAAATAATGACCATCTTCAAAGCATGCCAATGAATGCTGAATATTTTTACTGATTGCAGTATCAATATATCGGCGTGTTGTTTCATCGTTACGGAAGGAGGCTTCTTCTAATTTTAATTCCTTATCATCAAAATCAATCTCGCCTGCCCGGAATGTTCCGCCATAGCGTATATACTCATCAATGCTATTGATTCCTAAAATTCTACTGTATTCTTTGTAGGGAATAAAAGTAGAGTGAACCATTCGGACTCTGTCATACAACTCATTATCACGTGCCAGCCAAAATCCGAGCGAATCTGTACCAGACAGTACAATCTTCATTCCCATTTGCACATAAATATCTGAGAATAATGCCGCCGAATCGATAAAATCTTCCATCAAAGTCACTTCATCCATGAAAATATACTTGTATCCTGCTTTATGAAGTTTTTTTAAATCTCGATTAATCATTGCCATCGTATCCGTTGATTGAAACTTAACATAAGCAGTCTTTGCAAAATCCTCCGGAGACATATCTGCTATTGTTTGGTATAGCATTGTTGTCTTCCCGGTACGTCGTAGTCCATATACCGCACATACGCGTGTTCTTTCAGGACCATAAATATATTTCTGAATTTGTTCGTAGATGTCACGTTTTTGGAATTCTTTTGTTGGTTCGACCATATCCAGCATTTCTTCTCCATATAACACATTCGTTTCATATGTTATATCCTCACCCACAGTCAGCGGATATTTTTCCTGCAACACTTTCAATTCCTCCTCACATTTTTTTCTTTCTTCAATCTGTTCTCGAATCATATCCAATTCATCTGCTTTGATATATTTGCTCTTTAGTTTTCCGCCTTCATTCCATTGGCGATAATACTGCGTTTTTCCTTTAATGTTCTTTTTGGAGATATATCCGGCAGGTAGTTCTTGTATTCTTTCTTCCATGCGTTTCATCACTTCATACATATTTGTCATAATCAGCACCATCCTTTGTATCTCCATTATACGTCTAGGATAACCTGTTAGTCAATAGGTTATCCTAGGTTATCTGACTTCAAACAAAAAACTTTCTCCATCTTCGTCCGAAATGAGTTCCCCATTCATGGAGGCATCAAAGTAGATTGCAAGAAACCTCTTTATATCTTCCTTTTTCATACGTCGTACCTCAAATCCCTGCTCTGTAATTACCTTCTCCACACGATTCGCTGTATTGAAGACCTGCTCCTGTTTCATTCCTTTACATCGTGCAACAAACAAAAACTGTCTGGCAGTTGCCATCTCCATCTGAATATGATCAAGAAACTCTAGATCCTTTTCCAATAATGCTTTTACCTTTAGATTATTTTCTTCTTCCATTCTTTTATGCAGATATGCCTTGTTATCATCGAAACACTCTGACGAATCTGTACAATTGATTTCAATATCCGGAATCGCTGATAAGACCATCATCAGATGCCTTACCTTGATTTCGATATTGGCACTCGAAAGCACTGATATATTAGTTGGAGAAACTGTGTAAAATAGTAATTCTCCTTTACTCGTCATGAGACCATAGGGTGTAAATGTTTTTATCCCGATGAGTTCCTGAACCGAACGTCCCTTTTTCTTATTTTTCTTTGCCACTTATTCTACCTCCATTCGTAATATTGCTGTATTGCCATCAAATAACGAACTGCATACTTTAGGAAATCTAATACTGTTGTATCATCCATTCGGATTGTTAAAAATCCAAAACATAAAACACATACTGTCGGAATCAAGAATCCAAACTGAACCAGCATCACTATGGATGGCAATGCTAAAACTCCTATAATGGCAAAATCTTTCAAACTCCAAAGCCATAAGTTTGCAGCTGCTTTCAGATTTTGCGGATACAAATACGGTGTCATTTTATACCTCCTACTTTCCTGTTGCTCTTGCTACCGTACGGGTCAGATTCACTGCTGTTGATGTTGCATGTACTACACTCATCACATTTAGTTTTGCAGAACTGTCTAAACCGAATTGCTGTGCAATACGTGGTACTTCATTTGCCGCAAGCATAATTCCAAGTCCCAGCAGCATATGACCGTTAAAGGTCAAAAGTCCCAGATACAATAAGGTTGTCTGCAAAAAAGCAGTAAGGCATGTGGCAACCACCTGTTTCATCCATTGCACAAATCCATCTGTATATCCTCTTGGAACAGAAAACATGTAAAGGCTGCCTACTGCCATCTGCACCAGAAGAATGCCTCCACGTTTGATATTCTGGAAAAATATTTTAATGACACAGTATGCAAATGCAATCAATGTCAGAAGCATCACGAATGGATTCCCCACAGTCGGCATAGCTGTAAATACTCCCTGTAATACAATCTTGCTCAAATCACCGATTCCCAGTTGTTGTGTTCCTGCAAATATGCGAGCCATGTCATGCGAAAAGGTATTTTGCAGACTAATACAAAATTTATATAATTCTACCGGTACAACTCCAATCAAAGAACATGCGAAAAAACCTTTCAGAATATTAAGTGAAGTTGTTTTGATATTCGCCCTGCCACTTTGATATTCAATTGCCACATCAAAGATTACAACTACCACACCTGCAACAAACAGTGCCCATCCAAACAACGTAAATAACAGGATAGCTCCTTTCACCCAATCAAGATCAAATATTTCAGCACCCATGTTCCCCATAGTTGTAAAAAAATCTGCCACCGCACCATATATGGTTTCATAAAACCACTGAAGCATTGTATTCCAGATGGAATTGGATATCTGTGTTCCCAGTGTTTCGAATACCTCTCCCATGGCATTTCCCATCGCACCAATAATGTCACTGAGCCAATCAAACATATAAGCATCACCTCCTAAATTGCAAAACAAAACAGACAGCTTTCACTGTCTGCTTTGCATAAAAAATGACCACTTACTCTTCTTCTGGTAAATGGTCTGTTTCTTTAAATTCTTTTTGAAATTCTACTCCGATACAAAATCCCTGCTGAAACGTCTGAACATGGAGTATTTCTTCACATACAATCTCTGCCTTTTGATGTAAATCAAATAGTTCTGTCTGCTCCTGTGTGAGTGTCTTTCTCAATTTTTCCTCTGCTTCTAGCATAACACGATGATTTGATTTGTACTCTTCTGTATCCGGCGTTTCAGCATTAATCGGTGCATACCCGCCTTCATATAACTTCTGAAAAAAACTCATAGCATCTGCCTCCTTTCAGACACACACAATACTACGAATTTCATATAATATCTAGCACTTTTTCCTAAACTCGCAATGATTCTTTTCCTCAAATTTCCACGCTTCTAATCTTACAAAATGTCCCAAATATATAATGGTGCTGTTAACGTAAAAATCAAACATGCGAACAGGATAGCCGGAGCCGTAAACTCGAACTGACCGTGTTTCCGGTAATCAAAATAAGCAGTTCCCAGCTTCACAAAAAACATAATTGCCAGAATCATATCTATTACCGGAAACACAACATTGTTTACCACTTGTTTGATTTGTACCTGTGCTGCTGTCCACGTCTGCTCAATTGCCGTTGATACATTCCCTGCAGCAAACACTGGAGCTGCACTAAGAGCTGTAAACACCATGATGGAACCCATCAAGATGAATGCTCGTGTCATCTTTTTCTTTTTCATGTGTGATTCCCCTTCCTACATTACTATTTTGGGTTTTATTCCATTCTTTATCTGTGCCTCTTTGATATAGCGTATTTTAATATTCAAGTTCATGCAGAAATTGACTTCATGCTGCATTCCTTCTGTCATCACATCTCCGAAAACCCATAGTTCGTCGCAAAACCATAATAACGCCATACCTGCAGCCATTCCTATCGCCCTCTCATCCGGCTTGTTGTCATCCAGACATAAAGCATAAAAATGTGGTACAACCGGAGCCCTACCACACATCAATGCATATTTTGCATACTGCTTTGCCTGTTCTATATTTTCCTTTACATTACCGCCTAGAGGGGAACAGATATACACCTTTTTCATCATGCTTCATCATCTTCCTTTTTGCGCCTGATATAGATGATTCCTGCTGAAATCATTCCCCCAACTGCAATCGAAAACAAACCAATCCAGAATCCTGTATGGTTATGATCTCCGGTCTGTGGTCCTGTTGCGAATTTATTTTCAATGACCACTTCTACAATCTCTTCATGAGTGCTGATTGTCACCTCATATGCAGTTTCATCTAATACATACTGCGGCAAGGTTTTAAGTTCTCTTACCAGCCATGTTCCACATGGTACATCTTGAAACTCAAACAAACCTTCTTTGTCGGACTCTGCAAGCAGAATTGCTGTTTCTTCCGTGAAAATTTTCTCATCTGCCTTAAACAGGCCAAATACTGCACCTTCCACCACATTTCCATCTTCGTCAACCTTTTTGCCACTGATTACTCCGCGAATCAGTTTGTTTTCAATCTTTTCACCATTGTTCACAGAAACGTGTACAGTAGAAACATTCTGTCCTGCATACTCAAACTTGATATAAAACTTTATATCACTCACCTGATAATGTTTGTCTTTTGCTACTTCCTGTACATACAGTTTCGCCCCTACAGGAATGTCTGATTTAAAATCCAGCCTTCCATCTTTATTGCAGGATGCAATCTCAATCAGACCATCTTTCGGAATTACTTTGCCATCTTCTGCAACTATATCTTCAGCCGCATAAAGTCCGAACTGCACTGAGAGAATTTCATCTTTATTTCCAATGTCAAATCTTTTGTCCCTTTCTAGTACTTTTTCAAGACTGATTTCTACTTTCTGTCTTTCGTTGTACATAGATGCTGATGTGGAAGTAATACTGACTTCCTGTCCAGCATAGATAAGTTCTACACTGACTATTTTTCTGTTTAGAACCATATTTACAGGTGCCTTTTCTTCCCTGATTTCATATTTTCCAAGATACAATGGCTCTGTTGTGGCTGTTCCGTCTTTCCCCGTTTTAATCGTGGATACTGCTTCTCCTTTACTGTATCGAAGTGTTCCATCCGGCGTATATATATCTTCAGCTGCACTTACTTGAAACACTGCACCTGCCAGATTCTTCACTTCATATACCGGCTGATAGATACCATCAGCCTCCATAACAGAAAAGAACACCTCGCCGCTTTTTGTAATGGTAATCGTACCCTTTTGAGGCATGTTTGGTCTGTCTACTTTTACAATCGTAATTCCATTCTCTTCAGTTGCATTTTCCTCTGTCACGTCAAAATAAACAGGCGTGGAGTCAAGCACATATCCATATGGTGCAGCCACCTCAACAAGCATATATCCTTTCCCATAATCAAGCATTTCCGGTGTAACCAGACTTCCATCATTGGTTGTGTAGAACGTATCAATGCTTTTCACTTCCGGGTAGGTATAGGTCATCTCTACCTTGGTCCCGTCTGGTTTGTAAATTTGGAAACCTGCTCCTGCATATGGAATGGTCTTTCCTGTTTCGGCATCTGTTTTTATCACTTTGATGTAAGAATCAAAAGCAGCATTGTTAATGATATAGAAATATACCTTTTGATGCTCGCTTACAAACACATCAAATGCTGAAAGAAGTTCTTTTCCTTCCCATCCTTTTGTCTGTCTTATTGTATAAACTCCGTATGGCAATTCTTTCGTGGTGGCAAGTCCTGTTTCATTACATACAATAATATCTCTCTCTGTTTCTCTTGCATTTCCATACGAACCTGCTGATTTCAGATATACTTCAAACTCTGCACCTGCTTCCGGCATTTCAATTTGTGTGGAACCGTCATCTGTATGCTTCACCACTGCAATTCTTCCTTTGATGACATTTTCTAATACATCCATATAGACGGTATTAAACTCCACACTAAAAGTTTCTGCATGAGCATTCACATCATAAATTTTAGAATCAAGCAAATATCCCTCACTTGGTGTTATTTCACGAAGTGTCCAGTGATCGCCGCAGATATAATAATCCGTTGAAAAGGAACCGTTTTTATCTGTAGAATAAGTGTCTACTAATGTTTCACCCTCAAACAGACCATACACAGCTCCTTCTAATGTTGCATTTCCCTGAGGTTCTCCCCTTAAATCGCTGTCTTTTTTGAATGCATCTAATCGCCATTTCTTCAAAATATTATTAAAACTCACCGTAGATGTCTTTCCACTTTCGATTGTAACTGTTTGTGTTGTCTGTGGTACATACTTCTTCGGTGTAATTTCTGTCACTGTATACTTTCCCGGTTTCAAATTGTCCACTTTAATTTTTCCACCATCGGCAGTCTGCACCGTCTTCTCTGTATTTGTGCCTTTCACACAAAATGAAATACCGTCTACTTCTCCATCTTCGGATACCTTAATAATCTCACATGACCCGGGAATAATCTCATTCACTGCACGAAACGATGCCTTCCCACCATTTGCAGAACTGACAGTCACTCTCCACTCCGTCTGTCCATAACTTCGATAATTTTTCGGAAATACGGTTTCCCGAATTACATAATCACCGTATGGTATCCCATCCATATATGCATATCCAGCTGCATTTGTCGGTCCGATCCTGTATTGTTTACTACTGTCTGTTATGCTTGTTGCAACAAAAACTGCACCTGCCAGATTATTTCCGTCTGTATCCTTTTTCTGTACCTCAATCATACCGTTTTGTTCTACGAACTCCGGTACAATAACTGACACTACCCTCTGTGGGTCGTTACCTTTCGTTGAATTATCAACCACACTGATTGTCGGTCCATTGTCATTTCCCACATGTGTCACAAAGTGGTTTCCATTATAATACCCTGCATACACTGCCACATGTGAAATTCTTCCTGTGGTGATTGTTTCATAGCAAATCAATGAACCAATCGGAATTTCTTCTGACGGAGTAAAGTTTGTTCCGTTAGAATTCTGTGTAAAAGAAATACTTCTTGCGGTCCCTGCCGCTACCCAGTTATTTCCTTGTTCATAATAGGCAGCAGCTAGTCTTGGATTGGATGGACATGGTGTTCTGGACGTGTCTACTCCTGCAACATTTGGCAGATAGTTAAAATATACATAGGACACATAAGATGCACAGCACAATCCATTTGCCTCATATCTTGCAATATTTGGTGCCAGTCCTGACACCGTATTTCCTGCAACTGTTTCTAATCCACTTGGACCTGTCCCGTATGAAATATCGGACCTGATGGAAGATGGTATTTGGTTCCCATAGGTTTTAAATATGGTTCCATTATCTTTCATTGCCTGTACACTAAATCCGGTATAAGCAAGTGCATCCAAGAATACATTGTCCAACATCTCCGCCGGAATATCAGACGCAGGTGCCGCTATGGCTGATGTCGAACAAACTCCAATAAGCATAGCCAAACTCAATATTATAGATAAGATTCTTTTACTATACTCTTTCATCATTCACTTTCCCTCTTTCTGTTCTGAAATAAAAAAATAGACTCCATTACATTTCTGCAATAGAGTCCGATTGACTTTGTGTTTTTAATTGTTGTCGGTATTCTCTCTGGCCATTGCGATGTCACAATACCACATACCGCTTTCGTAGGTCACTCCTACTGCTATATAAGGATACTCACCGCTCCCTACATATGCCCAGTGTCCTGCACTGTTTCTTACCAGACTTGCCAGCCTTTCTGCTACATGATCTATACTTCCTACATATCCCGCCTTTGCTATGGCTTCTCTTGCACCTGCCGCATAATACGGTTCTCCGGTCATACCATATAACGGAGGGTCTATATAAGTTCCATATTGAAGCGCCGTTGCCGCTGCCCTCTCATCGCTTGTGTCATGGGCAAAATTCCCGATGAGCTGTCTGCTTCGATATTCTGCATATCTGGTTAATCCCGGAAGTTTTATTGCCGGGGTACTGCGGTAACTATTAATATATTCAAGCACCTTATCAGCCACTGCTCTGCTGTCACTTGCTGTTGCATTTGGTTCTGTTGGGGCTGTCGGTGTAGCTTCTGCTTTTGGTGTTTCCGTGGTTGGATTTGCTGTGGTCGTCTGTGTATTTGTCCCGGTTTTCTGCGTCTGAGTTGATTTCGTTGGTTTCCTTTCAGTCGTTGCAGTCTGCTTTTTCTGATTCTCTTCTTCTGTCTGTACCGGCTTTGCTTCTTCTGTATCCACCGTCTCAGAAGATTCTGTCTGCGCCTCTTGGACGGACTGTTTTCCCTCATCTACATCCACCGATGTTTCCTTCACACTTTGCAATTTATTCTCCTGTTTCTTTGCCTGTGGTTCTGCTTTACAGCCTATGAAACCTGCAGATAAAACAACACAAAGCAGAATCTGTACTATTTTTCTTTTCACTGTACATCACCTCTCTCACCTACAGAATACCCATAATTCAGAAAATGTCTAGTACTATTTTTCAAATATTCCAAAATACTACATACTTGGTCCAACCTGCTGCATTTCTTCTTCGGTCTCTTCGCCTTCTTCCTCTGCTTCGGTCTGCCCAGCTTCCTGCTGTTCCTCCAATGCCTGTTCATAAGCTACTTTGACTTTGTTAATCAATTCTTCTCTTGCTTCAGCAGTGATTGGGTGGAACGTATCGTTGTATTGAACATTTCCCTCTCTATCAGTATAACTCGTTGACGGCATGGATACAAACAATCCTTTCTGTGAATCAGTGATTTTTATTCCATGCACCGCAAAAGCACCACCAATATTTGCACTGGCAATGGCTTTCAGACTGGTATTCTCCCTGTCAATAAGTCTGTCAATTCTTGCATTAATTGACACCATCTTTGGCTTCTGTTTTTGCTGTTTTGTTGCTGCTTTTGCTGCTGGTTTTTGTGTTTCTTTCTTATCTGCCATTCTCTTTCTCCTTTCTTTTTCCTGCATGCTGATATATTTTTAACTTCATCTTTTACACCGTTCTTTAATTTACCCAGTTCGGAGCTATTACTTTACTTTCCACACTGCCATTGAACTTATTATGGGAAGTTACTTTCTTTACATTCCAATTTGTACAGTTCAAAAACCACGATGCATTTGCGCCTGCATACTCGAACATAAAATCCATACTAGTCGCATTTGCAGTATTCCAGTTCTGTAAGGTTCCTACATAAAATGTCTTTGAATAATTCCCTGCACTACAAAACATACCGTCAAACCTTTTTCCGCTTGACACGTCCCAATTTCCAAGATTCCCAAAATTCCAATTCTGCACATGCATAGCACTCCAGTAAAACATATTACGAAAATCAGTAACTTTACCAACATTCCATGAACTTAAGTCACCAATATATACGGAAGCAGAGTCACGACAAAAATGTGAAAACATATAATCCATATCAGTTACGTTTGATACATTCCATTTTCCAATATCTCCTATATTTACACTCGGTGTTTCATAGCCAAAGCTGCTAAACATAGATGACATCATTTCAACATTTCCAGTATCCCAGTTGCTCAAATCACCGATATACACTCTACTTGCTCTCATACCTGCACTAGAAAAGGTCCTTCTCATATCCTTTACTTTTGAAACATCCCATTTTCCGATATCGCCTAAATCAAATGTGGATACCATAATCGCACTAGCTTCAAACATTCCATACATATCCATTACCTGCGATGTATCCCATGTATCCATTCCAGTTATGATATAGGAACTGATTCCGTCTTCTCGGCCTGTCATTCCATACATACCACGCATAGTTGTCACTTGCGAGGTATCGAGTTTTCTCACATCAAAACTTGCACAGGCTTCAAAATAATAGAACCAATATGCAGTACTTACTGGCTTTATCACATCTTCAAAAATTACGTGTTTTACGCTCTTATACTTTCCATCTGCATACCATGGAACTTGTGGATAATAGCTATATGCATTTTCCTCAAATCCAGTATATACAGTAGTGACAGTCTTTCCATTATATGTCTGTCCTGCCTTAATCGCTTCTGCTGTCTTCACAAATGTTAAGGAATCATCGCTGGAAGAATACAAGGCATATGCTGTCAGTTTTCTCCAAGCTGCTTTTAAAGTGGCATCTCCGATAGGCATGACATAATCTTCGGTATACCGATTCCCTTTTGAATCTTCCCATCCATCAAACAAATAGCCTTCTCTTTCTGGTGTTGGAAGCTGCACAGTTGCGCCATTTTTCTCATAGACAACCTCATCCAAGGCACCACCATTACCATCTAAATGTAATGCAAATTCTTTGGTTCCAATTTCATATTCAAATTCAATTTCCAATGCTTTTTGAGCTGTTAATGTCTGTGTCCATGCACCATGTCCCACCTCGACATTAAAATCATAGCGGTCACCTTCCGCAACAGTTTGACTTATAAAGTTACCACCTGCACCGAGTTCTTTTCCGTCTACACTAAGGCAGAATTGTTTGGAATTTACTAAAATTTCTTTATCGGAAGGAACCACCTTCCACTTGTTGAATTCTGTTACATTTACCACTTGTACCTCAACTGGTACAAGGGAATTGTTTTCTATATACATATCACTTACCGACGTAGTTCCATCGCCATTAAAAACAATATCCACATTTGTGGGCACAGTTACACTAACACCGTCTGTGGAAGCAGATGCCTTTGCATCTACTCCCCCGCAGGCAAACAAAGTAACTATCATCGCTGACAGTATCATAATTGTTTTTATTTTTCCCATCATCTTACCTCGACTGTGAGTGGAAATACAGACGAAACATTTCCCTCCTCTGCATATCCGATTTTTATTCTGCAATCATGAACTCCTTTTTTGAGTTCTGTTTTCAGTTCAACACGATTCATTTCATATCCCGGCTCTATTCTGTTGGACATATAGATACATTGATCTTTCTCATCATAAATCTCAAACACAATTGATGCATGATTATTCTTGATATTCTTAATGTTAAAAACTACACTCGACTTTCCTTCAAACACTGCTTTTGGTGAATAATTAACATTCATTTTCCCTTCTTCTACAAGGGTATCAATTGCTTTTTGTCTCTCAGAATAATCAATCTCTGTGATTGCATTTACATTTTTCTCATATTCCGTAGATGCAGGCACATCTTTGTGCCCGCAGCGGAAACATAATAAGAGAATAATGATAATTAAAATTGCAAGTAAGATTTGACTAATCAGACTTCGCTTTTTCTTCTTATCTCTATCCTTTTTTACCTGCTCCATTTCTTTCATCTCTTTTTCCACCTTATTAATTGAAGTTAAATGTTAAAACCATATCAAATGCTTTTGCTGTTGCCTGATCCGCTGTAAACGCTCCACGCTGTACATCAAATGCAAGCACTTGTGTTTCACCTGATGGAATCATAATTTCTGTATCACCAAAGCTGACCGTTCCTGTTGTGCTTTCCGTTCCTGTTGCAGGTGCTACTAATTTCAATGCTCCAGCTTTACCTGTAGAAAATTTAATTGACTTTGTATCTGCTGGCAATACTTTGGTATCCGCAGAGGCAGCCAACAGTTTCCAGCCGCTTGTTTTTGCATCCATATCTACTGTTGATAGGTGAATACCTGCAATACTACTGATATTTTCAATTGTCCAGTTAGAAGGCAGGGTATTTGTCCCATCTTCATTGAACATGATTGGAAGTGTAGTTGGTACTGTTACAGATACGTTATCCATCGTGGTTGCCTTTACTTCAATGTTCACATCTGCAGATGCTGCATTTGCTGGAATTGCTACGCTCATTACTACAACTAATGATAAAATTGTTGCTAATACTTTTTTTCCTTTTACTAATCTTTTCATAATCTTAAAATCTCCTTTTTCCTTTTTTAATTTTGTTCTATACCCATACCATGGTTTTGCTCTGTCTGTGGTGGGTATAATTGCACTTTTTCAGACAACTAAATCGCCTCCTACCTTCTGCGCCCATAACACCGATAAGTGTATCAAGGCTGCACGCTGTTGTTCCTCGGACAGATTATTAAGAAATTCCAGTAATGTAATTTCATCCTGTTTCTCTTTCTTTTTCTGTTCCTTTACCGGACACTCTTGGCACTCTCCTTTACAAACAAGTGGAACTATACTGTCAACCATTTCCATGATAATTTTGCCATCATCCACGTTATACTGTATGAGCGCATTAGCTGTAATTCCTGCTTCTTCCAGTACTTCGCTCGGAACTGACAATAACACAAATTCATTTAATGTTTGATTCTGCATGATATGATACTCTCCTTTAATATTTTGCTGATATCCATTGGATATCCTTCCATAAAATCATATAATGTGAGTTGCCTTGGCTTGTTTCTCTCCCTTTCATACAAGTCATAATTTCCTATCAGCAGTTCTGGAAATTCCTTTCCCGCCTCATACTTTTGCACCATACTGTGAATTCTTGTAAAATCGAAAATCTCATAATCTTTATAAAGTTCTCGGATTTCCGTACAATCATTATAAGATACCAACCACTTCCCTGATGCAGTTGCCAGTGTATCACAAAGCCGGACATGGTCTTCCCATGTAAATCCACAGTCATATACATATTCACTGGTAAAATACGGCGGATCGCAGTAAATAAATGCGTCCGGTCTGTCATAATGTTTAATCAGCACATCAAAATCCTGATTTTCAATTACTACATTTTCCATTCTTCTGCTTAATTTTTGCACAAGTCCAAACAGACTTCGTACAGAAAACGGCTGACATATGAAACTTTTGCCCCCACTGGAATAACTGTAACGAAGAAGTTTGAGAAACATCACTGCACGTCTAAGATCATACTCCCGTGCAGATGCCCTATATAACTCTCTTATTTCTGCCGCTTCAATTTGTGGCAAAGTAATGGTTGTAAGTTCCAGCTCTTCATTCAAAAACTCATCGTTGAACTCCTCTTTTTCAAAATACCTTTTTATGACTTTAAAATCATCCCTAGAATTCAAAGGCAGAAATCCCAACTCCTTAATAAATGCAAGTGGTCTGTCCCGCATACAACGAAATAGATTTACAAGATTCTGGTTATAGTCATTGTAAACTTCAAACTTATCGGGTACTGCCTTTCCAAGTAGTACGGCACCCGAACCACCAAACGGTTCAATATACCTTCCATACTCTAATGGAAATAGGGCGTATAAAATGTGCAAAATCGAGGTTTTATTTCCAACCCAACTTACTGGTGTTCTTATGGGAATCACCTCCTTTAGTTTGCTTTTCAACCGCCCCAAAACAAAACAAGACCATTACCATCGTTTCAAGACGATTGATATTGGTCTTTTGACTACTTTTCCTATATTAAGTTACGCACAATCATTGCTGTATCATCACTCCTTCCTCCGCTTCTTCTATTTCATCATCAACGGAAGTGATGTTGACATACTCACCGATGATGTTAAGGGCTTCATGATAACTTCCCGACTTATGAATTCGGTCTGCCATTTCCTTTGCCTGTTCTGTCATTCCATGCCGTTTCAATGTTCTACTGGCATTCCCATTAGGTTGAAAATATTTCCATCTGCTCCTATAAGTGGACAATCTGGTTTTACAATTTCTTTATTTGTCACTGCGATATGCCTCCCATCTCGTCTATTTCGTCTACTTCTTCATGTACTGCTTCGGTTTCCACTTTGCAAGGAACCAGACTGTACAAAGGCACGCCACGCGCAGAAACAACACCATAAGAAGTTAAGGATGCCCCTAACTGCTCCAACAATTCTCGTCCTTCTGTTTCGCAAAGAAGTGTTGACAACCATTCAGAATCGTATCTTGCATCAAGATTGTGTAATAAATGTTCTTTAAAGAAACTTTGTGCATCATCGCAGTAATATAAAAATTCATATTCGGCAAAGTGTTCTCGAATTTGTTTTATCTGTGCAAAATCATGAAATGTTTCTGCTTCCGCAATGGCTTTGAATTTGATTCGATCCATTTCCGATAATTGCAAGTACCATTTTACATATTGGGTGAATTCTGTCATTTCACTGATTTTCAATGATGTCAGCATGCTTCGGAGCATTGTCATGATATCCTGTTCTTGACACTTTTGATTCTCAAGTTGCTCTGCTTTAAATATCTCTTTCAACTCAAACGCAGCAGTCGCCACATAATAACCGTCTTTGAAAACTCCACCTTCTATTTCTCTCTGCAACTTTCCTATCTTGCCTTTATCTAGCAGATATATCGAATCATCTGGAACTGCACTTACATCTTCATTTAATGAGTTTTCAATAACAAACTGACCAATATCCTCATCACAGTTTACTCCACCTATCACCAGAACTTCATTCAATTGGTATGTGAAGTTGATAAGCTCTCTAACTGAAATACCCTCCTTGTATTCCCCTGTTTCTATTTTTTTACTGAGAATAACATCCAGTGCCACTAATTCTTCCTGGGATAGTTGCTGGATTCTTTTTGCAAAATAATTAAGTTCCCAAATATCCGGCGAATCTAAAACTTCTGAAACCAGACACGGAGCTACATCACAACTGTCAATGCTGATATCTGTATAATTTTTCATATCCTTTAGCCATCTAGCTCTATGAAGGGCGTTTTCTATCTGTACGTTTGTCGCAGGAAGTTCTATACTCGAATAGAAGTATCCCTCTTTATTTGGTGCTTCTGTAATAATTGTTACACTCATTATTTTTTCATCCATTTGTCACCTCATCATTGAAAAGGCGTAAACAATTCTCATGTCCACGCCCCTTCATTACATCATTTTACATTGCTCATCTATTTCTTTCATCATTCTGCCCACAGCAGCCACAACTGGAACACTCACAGCATTTCCAGCCATCTTATAAAGTCTTCCATCCGATAATCCGGTAGCCTGTGCCTTATAAAACTGCTCATCTGTAAAACCTTGTAAACGCCAACATTCAATTGGCATTAGTTTGCGAACTCGTCCTCGGTGCATCACACCATGGCGATCCTGTGCTGTAATTGTAAACATTGGTTCATTCGGTTCTTTCAACCGTCTGCCTTCTTGTCGAACCTGCTCTCTATCCGGTGTAATTACTGCTCTTGGTTCTTCCTCAATAAACACACCTGATGTTTCGCCTACTCGGTTGCTGACTCCACGAGTCTGCCTTGCCGTAATGCATCTGGCTTGCTCTGTAATCTTCGGTGATGGATTCATATCCATAAAATAAACGCTTTGCGTTGGAGCTGTCGTAAGCGTATGGGCAATCTGTTCACCCACACGTCCTCTTCTGGAGTTGATACTGGAGAATGCCGTATCAATACTGTCACCCGGATATGCCATCTTATATCCCTGCTTTGTCGGACACTTGATTGGCAATGCCATATCTACTTCATAAAGTCCTGTCTTTCCACCAAAGCCACCTGCTCCCGTAGTTAAGGTGCAGCTGAGCCCTTCTGAATCGTAGATTCTATCCCCTTGTCTACCCGGTATGCGTTGTATAAGAGTTGCGCCATTTGCTTCTGTGAAAGAAAGTATTTGTCCGGCACATCGTTCTCTAAGATATCCGACAATATACACTCTTTTTCTGGACTGGGGAACACCAAAATCTGCGCTGTTAAGAACCTGCCAAGCGACATCATACCCCAATTCCGAAAGCGTACCGATGATTGTCGCAAATGTCCGCCCTTGGTCGTGCGAAAGCAATCCGGGAACGTTTTCAAGGAGCAGATAAGAAGGTCTTTTAACTGCGGCAATCCTTGCAATTTCAAAGAAAAGAGTTCCTCTGGCATCTGCGAATCCTCCCCGCTTTCCAGCAATTGAAAAACTCTGACAAGGGAATCCTCCGCAAATAAGGTCGATATTCGGCAGCCTTTCTGGATTGATTGTTTTTGCATCACTAAAATACACCTCTCCTTCTGTATCGTACATAGCCTCATAAGCTTGTTTGACATACTTGTCAATCTCACAGTAACCGACACAGGAGAAACCACCCACCGATTCAAGACCTGATCGGAAACCTCCTATTCCAGCAAACATATCAAAAAATCGAATAGCCATATGCCATCCGACCTATTCTTTCGTGATTAAATTGTCACCTCACATTCCAATATTCATTCCCATTTTTTCATTCAGCTGTTCAGATTCTTGTTCTATTTCCTCTGCTGTCAATTTCCGGAATGAATCTTCACCTGTAATCAAGGCCAATGATCTCCCATTATCCCATTTCATATGAATCTGCCCGGCATCATCCACATACTCAACAGTACCTCTTGTCCCTGATGGTACAGGAGCAAATGGATCACTCATATTAGATAGCAAGATTCTTGTACCCGGTCGATACTCTGCCTTAGTTCGTGGTGCTTCACGAGTCTGTTGCATTAAACTTTTCATGTTATTTTCAGTCCTTTCCTCTTTATTTATGGCTCTGCTCTTTCATTTGCAATCATATCTTACATCCCTCCCATCTGCTGTTTATACTGCTTTGATAAATATTCTTGCATTTCATTACTATCATAGACGAAATAGTCATCGTCTGCACTCCAGAATGAAATGTACAAATCCCCTTCTTCAATATAGATCGGATGCTGTTCAAAACTTTCTCCCAATCCATCTGAATTTTGACCTAGAATCCAATATTTCAATGATTCCCTCTCATTATCAGTAAGTTCTTCTCGAAGTCTTATCTCTACATAACCATACAACTCATTATTCATTTTCTTGACTGACCACACCGCACTTATTAATTTCTTTTGAACACTTTCATTCCCATAATAAAACTGGGCCATATCAAAATCCTCTTGATTCTGTTCTCTTTCAATTGCTTCCCGAATATCTGCTTCATAGTTCAAAAATATCTGTGAATCTGCAATTTCTTCACAAATCTCATCATCTATCCGCCCACACAAAGGGAAATAAAAATACTCGATAGAACTTCCTAATTCTTCGGTCATCTTTTTGATGTCCTGAACTAATTCGTCTATCGAGTGATATTGATCGTATATAATATTCTGTTCAAGTTCCTCTTTTATCTCTACATTAGAATTTTTTATCGCATGAACTACTTTTATTGTATCTTCCAACGTATTTTTGCCTGCTAATAGTTTTATTATATGAGTTCCCACATCACTATTTGAATAAAGAAGTACTCTGATGTCATCTTCTTTATTGTCAGTCAGATAAATTTGTTCTAGTTTATCACGAATTCCAATGGAACGAATTCCTAATAAGATGTCCATTTTGCCTTTCGATAATTCTGCCACATAAACGTTTTCCTTATTGTGCACAATTACATTTATCATTTTCTCTCCTCCCACTTCTGTATGATTTTCCTGTTGCTGCAACCAGTTCTCTTTGCAATTTAATGATTTTCCTCTCGTAGTAGTTAATTCGGTTAATCTGTAAAAAACACATCATAACCACTCCTACAGCTCCGCCAATAAATAATCCAATTAATAAAAATATTGCCTCTCTCATTGTCCAATTCCCTGCCTTTCTCTTATCTTTTCTACGTTTTCAATTTGAGTCACTACTGCCACATATGCTCTGAGATAGAAAACGCTCTCATTCCAAATCTTCTGATTGCCATTGCATTACTGATAACTCCAAACAGTTTCGCTGTAACCAGATTCATATTTACAAGGTCACTGACTGTCAAGTGTCCTGTTCCTAGATAGATATCTTTTGCTGCACAATACAGGATATATCCCTTCGGGTGAATTGCTTTCAATTTGATTGCATTAAAATCTACAGTATTTTTCTTTACTGCGTCTTTTGCAAGATTCCATAATGTATTATCTGCAGTCAGCAGATAAATTACTGCAATCAACTTGTAGTTATTTTCATTTTTCTTTACCATTGCTTTGTCAAATATCTCTTTGTGTTTTTTGCTTTGATACGTCATACTTTTTCTCCTGTTATCTTCTTTTATAAAAAGGGAATAGTTAGAATTAACACTCTATAATTGTTGCATTCCCCCGAATTGAGCTTGAAGTTTTAAATACATTTCATAGAGTTCATCTTCATTAATTTGCTTGTTTTTCCCATTATCATAAGTGGTATCTTGGTCATCATTCATACCTAAAACCAATTCACTTGCTGTTTTGACATTTTTTATTGCTTCATTTGTATGCGTATATATATTTTCTGTACGTATTGCTGTATGTCCAGCCATTAAAGCTGTATTAATAACATTTGCACCATGTGCAGTATTAGCAAGTGTGATTGCGGTGTGTCTCAGAGCGTGAACATTTAAACCTTTTTTTCTTACGCTTCCATCCGGCATTCTTGTAACTCTCACATCTCTGTCCACACCAATCTTATCGCATAATGCTTTAAATTGGATCTCAAATGCGTCCATAGACCTCATTTTTCCATGCCTATTAAATGATGGGTATAGGAGATTATCTGGGTTGTGACGACATTTTAATTTGGTCTGCGTTATCATATATTCAACTACTTCTCTTGCTAACGGAGTCATATAGACAATTCTTTCCTTACTATTCTTTGGAACTTTGATATATTTTTCTAGACCTTTATCTTTGTCATTATCTACAAATCTCTCACTAACAGCACTTCTGATATGAATGATATTATTTTCTAAATCAATATCATCTAAAGTTAATGGTAGCAGTTCCTGCCCTCTCATCATTGTTTCAAGTAGCAACAAAATTGCTGCACTATATTCGGAAACATTATTCTTGTATGAATCGTAAAATTTGATAATATCTTCATTCGTAAATATTTCTTTTTGCTCACGCTCTGCTTTCTCTTTTTCTCTGAAATATTCATCTTTCTTTTGCTTTTTTATTTTTGCAAACCTTGCATAATCTTCTTCCAATAGCGACTCACCATATAACCAAGTGCAACACCTCCTACACATCTGAATTGGCACTTCTGCAGTTCTATAACTCTTGTCATGTATCAGTGTATCGAAAAAGATTTCAAATTCAACTTTATTTAAATTGTGCAATTGAAGTTTACTGATTTTATAGTTATAAAAGTTTGCTTGCATCGTATAGATATAACTCTTATAAGTTGAACCTGTAACATTTGGTTTTACCTCTTTATCAATGAACTCTTCCATATATTGGCCAAATGTTTTCTTTCTATCAATCTTCACAATGCTGCCAGCTTCAAATTGTTTTTCCCATACTTGCAATGCCATCTTTGCATTCTTTGTCGCTTCCTTTGCGCTTTTAGCTCGACGTTTCACTCGCTTAGCTGTGTTCGTTTTGGGATTCAAATACTTACTCTGTATAACACATTCCCATGTGCCATCTGGTAGTTGCCTTAAATTACCTTCGCGATTTGCTTTTCTTTTCATTTGATTCCTCCTTCTAAAAATGTGATAGTTGTGTGATAGTTTTATGTGATAGTTGTGATAATACAAAAAAAGACAAAAGGCTACTCAATTAGTAAAATCTACTAATTTGAATAACCTTTTGTCCTGTTTTGTATGTTTTTATTTGTTTATTTTGTACAAATTTTTAAATTTATTTATAATTTACAATCTTACCAAAGTCCGGTTTCAAAGCCGCACCACCTACAAGACCACCAT
>CAZUVY010000040.1:0-24677 GCA_964623905.1 uncultured Faecalimonas sp. | reverse complement strand
TAACAGCTGTGTATTGTTGTCTGTGACCGTTTTTCTTATGGTATCCAGTTTTTCTTTTATACTTGTAAACGATAACTTTTTTAGCTTTTCCGTCACCAATTACAGAAGCTGTAACTGTTGCACCTGCTACTGTTGGGTTTCCAACTTTTAATTCAGCATCGCTAACTGCAAGTACTTGATCGAATGTAAAAGTTTCTCCAGCTTCTACACCAAGTTTTTCTACTTTAATGATATCGCCTTCGGCTACTTTGTACTGTTTACCACCTGTTGCTATAATTGCGTACATATGGCACCTCCTATTTATCATTACTCGCCAGTTGTGGTGTTGCATAAATGCAATCTTGTAAACCTCACTGTGCGGCATCTTTTGTATTTTAACATGTCTATTTTAAATCGTCAACTATTTTTCAATATTTTTTTCGCATTTTCTTCTGAAATCATGGCTTTTTCTTTCTCAGACAAATCCAATGATTTAAAATAAGAAACAAACTCTTTTTGTCCGCCCCACGGAGAATCTGTTGCAAATAAAATCTTGTCTGCACCATGGTTTCTTACCATACGAAGAAACTGTTCTTTGCCCATCTTATCCAGCACATAAGATGTATCAAAATATACATCTCGTCCTACAAGGTAACGCTCTACGTCATCAAACAGTCCATTTCCTCCCATGTGAGCCAGAACCAGTTTTGTAGGTCTTACTTCATCCAGCACTTCTTCTGCCATCTGCGGAGTACAATGAATGTCATTTGGACAAAGAGGATCCAGACCGGCATGGGTCAGTACGATCAGATCCAGTTCCGATGCATATGCAAGAATCCGCTTATATCGGATATCGTTGAAATATGCTCCCTGATAGTCTGGATGGAGCTTGATCCCTTTGAATCCCTGTTCTTTGATCCATCGAAGTTTCTCTTTATAGTCCGTATTTTCCGGATGAATTCCGCCAAATGAAAGAAGATTTTCCTGTTCCAGAAACTGCATCGCAAATCGATGAATGGAATCAAATTGCTTCGGTGCTGTTACAACCGGAAGTATGATAGAACAAGATAAGCCTGCTTCCTCTGTTGAGTGAAGCAGACCGTCTAATTTACCATTTGTAAAAGGCTCTGTCTTACATACTTCTGCCAGATGTGGAATGGATTTCTCCGCAATTTTGTCTGGGAAAATATGTGTATGAAAATCTATCATCTCTGCGCCTTTCTTCTTGTATCAGATATATACTGTATCTTAAAGCTGTGTTGTTACGAAAATATCATATAATGATCTGATCGCATTTTCAAAATCATGATTACGTACACCAACTACGATATTAAGCTCACTTGAACCTTGATCGATCATCTTCACATTTACATGGCCATGTGCAAGTGCAGAGAAGATGCGTCCTGATGTACCACGTTTTGATCTCATGCCGCGACCTACGATTGCGATCAAAGCAAGATCTGATTCTAATTCGATTGAATCTGGTTGTACTGCCTGATGAATACCAGCTAATACTTTTTGTTCTTTTTCTTCAAACTCAGACTGATGTACGAGTACTGTCATTGTATCAATACCAGAAGGCATATGTTCGATGGAAATACCATTGTCTTCAAATACCTGAAGCACTTTGCGGCAGAATCCGATTTCTGAGTTCATCATCGCTTTTTCAATTGTGATAGAAGCAAATCCACGTTTTCCTGCGATACCTGTAATTGTGTATTTTGGATGTCTGCAAGTAGCTTCTACGATCAATGTACCTTTATCTTCTGGTGCGTTTGTGTTTCTGATGTTGATTGGAATACCTTCCTTGCGGATTGGGAAGATTGCATCTTCATGGAGTACAGTTGCACCCATGTATGAAAGTTCACGTAATTCTTTGTATGTAATAGCTTCAATTGCCTTTGGATTGCTGACAATTCGTGGATCTGCGATCATGAATCCGGAAACGTCAGTCCAGTTTTCATACATATCTACCTTCGCTGCTTTTGCAACGATAGATCCTGTTAAGTCAGAACCACCTCTTGAGAATGTCTTGATTGTTCCATCTGGCATAGCTCCGTAAAATCCTGGTACAACTGCGCGTTCTACATTTTCAAGACGAGCTGATAATACTTCATTTGTTCTGTCACCATCAAAACGGCCATTTACATCGAAGAAAATCACTTCTGCTGCATCAATGAATTCATATCCAAGGTAGTTTGCCATAATAATACCGTTCAGATATTCACCTCTGGAAGCAGCATAGTCTCTTCCGATTTTTTTATCAAAGTTTTCATGGATCATCTCAAATTCAGCTTCTAAAGAAAGATCGAGTCCTAATCCTTCAATAATCTCATTGTATCTTGCCTTGATTTCATTGAATGGTGCTGTATATTTTTTCCCATTCACTGCAGCATCGTAACATGTATATAACATATCTGTTACCTTTGTATCTGCTGAAAAACGTTTTCCAGGTGCTGATGGCACTACATATCTTCTGCTTTCATCGGCACGGATGATATCTCCTACCTTTTTGAACTGTTCGGCACTTGCAAGTGAGCTTCCACCGAATTTCACAATCTTCTTCATTTGTCATACCTCCATGGTTTATTCCTTATATGCTTCATGAAATGGCTTACGTATCTTTTTGCGAGTCACTTCTACTAAATGAAGCTTTGTAATATCAACTAAAGTAGTTGCAATTGGATCTTTTTTCAGTTCTCTTTCCAAAAAATCCAGTAATTCATCTGTAAATTCCTTCTCAGATAAATTAATAAAATCAATGATTATGATTCCAGACAGATTGCGAAGTCTGATCTGTCTGGCAGCTTCTTTCGCAGCTTCCATATTGATTTTTAAGTATGCCCTATCATCACGCTTTTTGTCAATACATTTTCCAGTATTTACATCAATTACTGTCAAAGCTTCTGTTGGCTGAATCACAAGATATGCCCCTGATTTTAGCCACACGCGCTCTTTTAATGCATCCTCAATATGTTTCTCTATACTATACAACTTATGCAGCGGAAGCAGTTTATCTTCATAAAATCTTAGTTTTTCCAGATCTTCCGGTTGAGATTCTGCAAGAAAATCTTTTACTTCCTGATAAATCTCTTCCTCTTCTACCACAATATCTGTAAGACCTTCCTGATAAATATTCTTCAGCTCCGTCAGATATTGCTTTGGAGCACTTTTTAAACAAGAAAAGCAGACTCTCGTTGCAGCAAACTGAATCATCTTCTGATAGTCCTGAATTAATTTTTCCAGCTCTTTCTGTATAAGTTCTTCGTCTGCATCCTTTGCATTCGTACGAAGAATCAATCCATATTGTTGTGAGCCATACTGCTTTGCAATCTTTAGCAATCGCTCCTTTTCTTCTTTTGAAAGCTTGGAAGATACACCCAGACGAGTATCTCCGTGCGTAAGCACCGCATATTTCCCAGTAAATGAAATCTTACTGGTAACTGTTGGAACTTTTGTCTTTACCGCCTCTCTTGAAATCTGAACGATCAGTTCATCTCCAATACAGATCGGCTTTTTTCCAATCTTTTTCGTAAAAACCGGAGCTGGGTTCTCTCCAATTGCATAGTAGCATTCTACGCCTTTGGCAATTTCAATAAATGCAGCATTGATGTTTGCAACAATATTTTTTACTCTTCCAATATAAATATTGCCAAGCGCAATCTGATTCTCTTTATCTTCTTCCGAAACGCAATGAAGCTCTGCCACTTCATTGTTTTCCAAAAGAGTTGTAAAAATCTTATTCTGCAGTTTTGTAATTACAAGTTTTCGATTCATTACCATACCTTATCCAGGCTCACAAAATTCTTGCTGCCTTCTTCTGCATAGACTTCTAAACGATGGTGTACAAAAGAGACTTCTTCTGTATTTACCCCAAGATAATTGCTGAGTGCCTGCATTACTACTTCCGGTTTCAGGTTTTCCACACTGCCGGTTGCAACCTGCATATAAACGCCTTCCTCACGGATTTCAAATTTGTAGATCATCGGTTTGATGTCTACTTCTTTTTCGCTCTTCTTTGTTTTCTTAACGATCAGAATCTCTTCCTGATCCATAAATCCTGCTGCTTTTTCTCTCCAGTTCTCTGGAAATGCATCATTCTTCACATTTGAAATATAATCTGCTGCGGCAACGATCGACATCCCAGTTCTCTTTTTATCATCCGAGATTGGAACCATGTTTACAACTTCGATGCCTTCTACCATCGTATGGTTCATACGATCTACCGCTTCTTTCATATCGATTTCTTCTGTTAATTCAATATCAAAATATTCTCCGTCACTTGTCACCCCTACTCCAAGCGGATTCGCAAATGACATGATCATGTGCGGACTGAATCCACCTGTAAACGCGATCGGGATATCGGCACGTCTCATAACCTTCTGGAAGAAACGCATAATGTCAAGATGACCGATGAATTTCATTGCTCCATATTTTCTGAACTTAATTCTTGCCTTCAAAACATACACCTCCTCCATAAATTGCTGCACCACAGCCTGAACACTGCATGTGACAGTTTGGTGTTACTTTTCCTTCTAACGCATTTTGCCATTCGCGTTTCAGGAAATTCTTTGTTACACCGATATTGATGAAATCCCATGGTAAGATCTCATCCAAGTCTCTTTCTCTTAAATTGTAGAATGCGATATCTACTCCTGTATTTTCAAAAGCCTGTACCCACAGGTTGTATTTGAAGTGTTCTCCCCATGAATCATAGATACAGCCTAATCTATATGCTTCTAACAATGCTTTGCCCACACGTCTGTCTCCACGCGCAAATACACCTTCTAAAACTGTAATATCTGCTTCATGCCAGTTGTATTTCAGGCTCTTATGATTTAACTGCGCTTTCATTTCGTGATTTACTACATTTGCTTTTGCAATATAGTCTTCACGATTCAGCATCGTTGCCCACTGGAATGGTGTAAATGGTTTTGGAATGAAGAATGAGGTACTTGCCACAATCTGGCACTTTCCGTTTCTCTGATCCTTTGGAATCTCATAATAACGTCTTGCGACCTTATCTGCGAGTCGCGCAATATCTTTCATATCTTCTTCTGTCTCTGTAGGAAGACCAAGCATGAAATAAAGTTTTACACGAGTCCAGCCGCCTTCAAAAGCCTGTCCTGCGCCTTCCAGAATGATTTCTTCTGTAAGCCCCTTATTGATTACATCGCGAAGTCTCTGTGAGCCTGCTTCCGGTGCAAATGTAAGGCTGCTCTTTCTGATATCCTGCACTTTGCTCATAACATCCAATGAAAATGCATCAATACGAAGCGAAGGAAGTGAAATGTTGATTCCCTTTCCTTTGAATTCTTCAATTAAAAACGTAACCAGTTCTTCCAAATGCGAATAATCGCTGGAACTTAAAGAACTAAGCGAAATCTCTTCATGACCTGTATTTTTCAGCATCTTATATGCATACTCTTTCAGCATCTCAACATCGCGCTCACGAGTTGGTCTATAAAGCATACCCGCCTGACAGAAACGACAGCCACGGATACATCCACGCTGAATTTCAAGAACTACTCTGTCCTGAGTTGCTTTGATAAATGGAACCACCGGTTTTTCTGGATAATATGTGTTTGTAATATCCATCACGATCTGCTTCTCGATCACACGTTTTGCATGTGTATTATTTGGTTCAAATGAAGCAATCGTTCCGTCCTCATTGTAGGTCACATCATAGAAGGATGGTACATAAAGTCCAGGAATCTCTGCAGCCATTTCCAAAAATTCTTTTTTTGTCTTTCCAGAAGCCTTCCATTCTTTATAACGGTCCATCAATTCAAAATAAACGGTCTCTCCTTCTCCAATATAGAAAATATCAAAGAAGTCTGCCAGCGGTTCTGGATTGTAAGTACATGGTCCTCCGCCGATCACGATCGGATGTTCTTCTGTTCTGTCTTTTGCAAATAATGGAATCTGCGCCAGATCTAATACCTGAAGAATATTGGTATAACACATTTCGTACTGGATAGTAACTCCGATAAAATCAAAATCTTTGATCGGATCCTGTGATTCCAACGCAAACAATGGAATCTTTTCTTCTCTCATGATCTTATCTAAATCTGTCCATGGAGAGTATACTCGTTCACACCAGATATCCTCTCTGCGATTGAACATATCGTAGAGAATCTGAATCCCAAGATGAGACATTCCAATCTCATATACGTCTGGGAAAACAAATGCGAAACGAATATCAACTTCATCTTTATTTTTCATGACTGCATTTACTTCGTTTCCGATGTAGCGTGCAGGCTTGTCTACTTTTAATAAAATATCATCTGATAAGGCTAATTTTCTCAATGTTTTTCTCCTTCTCTTTTTAATAACACGGTTTCCATTTTACTTTATCTAATTTGTTTTTACAATCCTATTTACTCCAGTTTTTTTCAGCCAGTCACCTTTTACAAGTAAAACTGCAAATATAATTGTACTAATTGTCCATGTCAGCGGATAGGCACTAAATACCACCCGGATATCCGGTATCAATCGAACCATGATCGTAATATAAGTGATTCGGATCAGACACCAGTCTCCCAGAAATACCGCCATCGATGCAAACGTCTTTCCTGCTCCTCTTAAAATCGAAGCACCACAATGTGAAAATGCCAGCAGAAAATAAAACAGCGCATCAGTTCTTGCCTGACGTACACCGTATGCCACAACCTCCGCTTCCGGACTAAAGATTCCAATTAAAGCCGGAGCAAACACATAGACAAAGATTCCAAACAATTCTGCAAGAACAACCGTAAGCAGTGTTCCTTCTTTCATGCAGGTCTTTACACGGTCTACTTTCTGTGCCCCAAGATTCTGTCCTACAAATGTTGTCATTGCCATCGTAATACTCATGATCGGCAAAAAGACAAATCCCTGTATCTTTGCATAACTGCCGCACCCCGCCATTGCAAGATCTCCAAACGCATTGATGTTCGCCTGCACGACAAGATTTGCGATCGCTGTCACACAATTCTGGATTCCACTTGGAAGGCCGAGGTTCACAACCTGCTTCAGAATCGAAAAATCGGGCTTAATTTTCCTCAAATCGACTTTCACGAGGAATTTTCCGCTCATCAAATAAGAAAGCCCTAAAATCGCGCTTAAACTCTGTCCGATGATCGTAGCAAGCGCTGCGCCTGCAACTCCCATATCAAATACTGCTACAAATAATAAGTCCAGAATAAGATTTACTACAGACGAGAACATCAGATAATAGAGAGGACGTCTGCTGTCCCCCAATGCCTGAAAGATCCCATTGGACGTATTGTAAAGTACCAGCCCAAGAATGCCCATCGAATAGATTCGAAAATAGGTCACAGAGTTTGGCATTACATTTTCCGGCGTACCCATCCATCGCAAAATGATCGGGGTAAGCCAGACACTTACGATACTCAATAAAATACCAAATATGACTGCAAATCCGATCGTTGTATGAACCGTCTTTTCTACGCTCTTTTTATCACCCGCGCCATAGTGGTGGGAAATAATAACGCTTGCTCCGATAAATACTCCCTGAAAGAATCCAATCAGCAAATGGCTCAGGCTTCCTGAAGAACTGACTGCTGCCAGAGCATCATTTCCGCAAAAGTTCCCCACTACAAGTGCATCCACTGCATTATACAATTGTTGAAACATATTCCCTAAAAACAGGGGAATCGCAAATCGAATCAATATTTTCCATATACTTCCCTCTGTCATCAGAGTCTTTTTCTCATTCATTTCGAAAACCTCTTTATCTTTTGTTATTTTCCATTCATTGTCTGCTCAATAATGCTGTGCATAATATCTTCCGTCAATTGTCCTGTTACGTACCCATAGACTTCGCCTTCGCGATCGATCATAAATGTCGTTGGGAAAGCTGTGATCCCGTAGGACTGAAATACCTGAGTCGTTGTATCTAAAAGAACAGGAAATGTGTAGTGATTACTTTCTACAAATTCCTTGATCTGCTCTGCTGTCTGTTCACTGCCATACTCCGGCGCCACGATCGTAAGAACAATCAGGCCATTTTCCCCTTCTTTTTCATACTCTTCATATATCGTCTGAATATGAGGAAGTTCCTGTTTACAAGGAGAACACCAGGTTGCCCAGAAATTGATAAAAACAGTCTTGCCTTGATATTCTGAAAGCGTATGTGTATTGCCTTCCAGATCCACCAGCGTAAAATCTGGTGCAGGCACAACCTCTTCTTCTGTCTGATCTACATCGTTCTCCGCTGTCTGATCTTCTGTTATCGTCTCCTGTTCTGTAAACGATTTGTTCAGATAGTTCCCAGTGATGGTATCCAAAAGTCCTGTCACCATGAACAGTCCCACGATCACCAGAATCAGTCCGCCTATTTTTGTAGTGTACTTGACCACCTGCATATGATTTCTGAAAAATCTCAGCACCGAAGTTGTGAACAATCCTACAAAAATAAAAGGCAGCACAAATCCAAATGTATAGACTAAGATAAGCAAAAATCCTGTCATCCGTGTCTCAGAAGAAGCCGCCATCAAAAGTACACTTGTCAGTGCTGGTCCAACACATGGTGTCCACGCGAAACTAAATGTAAATCCCATCAGAAGTGCTGTAATTGGTGACATTGCAAGCCCTTCCAGCCTGATCGGAAGTTTGTGGGTATTGCCAAGCACGCTGCTGCTTCCAAACACGCCTAACTGATACAATCCTAATAGCAAAATAATGAATCCACCCAGCTTCACGATCAATGTCTGATATTGACTCAATAGATTGCCGAGTGCGGCTGCTCCAAATCCGAGCAATATAAAAGCAAAGCTGATACCTAAAATAAAAAAGAACGTATTCCCGATCACTTTGCTTCTCTTAAACGTAATATTTCCATTTTCATCCTGCTTCATTGTACCGCCTGATAAATATCCCATATAAAGCGGTATCAAAGGAAGTACACACGGTGAAAAGAAACTGAGTATTCCCTGCAAAAATACGGATATTGCAGAAATACTGATATCTAATGTAAATTCCATATCATTTTCTCCTTTTCTCTCCCCATATTATATCAATCGAACATAGGCAAGTCAACAAAGCTCTGATACTCCTGACTAATCTCCTGTACTACCATCTCTGTATCAAAATCCGATTGTTTTGCCGCTACAAATAAACAAAATAGAAGAACTGCTATAATGGTCCGTACTCCAAAACTGCTTGTTTCTGCTTCATTTTCCTGTTTTTCTGGTTGATACAGACTTTGATAAGTTGCATGGAATCTTGGATGAATCGCAGGCGGCGAATTCTTATCACTATATAATTTTCTCGTATGCGCCAGTAGTTCTATTCTTCTTTTTTCTGTATCTGTCATCTTAAAACCCCCAAAACAAAAAAACATATACTAAATCAGATAATTTAGTATATGTTTCTTTTTATTTCTTTAGAAGAATTAACGATCTGCAAGTTCTCGAATGATATCTTCCCAAGTCACGCCACGTTCTACCATAAGTACCATTGCGTGGTAGAGGAAATCTGATAATTCGTATTTAATCTCTTCCGGGTTTGGATTTTTTGCTGCAATGACAAGCTCCGTCGCTTCTTCTCCGATCTTTTTCAAAATCTTGTCGATTCCTTTATCAAACAGATAATTTGTATAAGATCCTTCTTTTGGATTCTCTTTTCTGTCTAAAATTGTAGAATATACATTTTCAAATACCTGAAGCGGATTTGTCTCATCATAATCATGTCCTACCAATGGCTGGAAGAAACAAGTTGGGTTTCCAGTGTGGCATGCCACTCCGATCTGATCTACTTTTGCAAGAATCGTATCTTTATCACAGTCGATCGTCAATGATTTTACATATTGGAAATGACCTGATGTTTCTCCTTTTACCCAGAGTGTATTTCTGCTTCTGCTAAAATATGTCATCTTTCCAGTTCTGATCGTCGTGTCAAAAGCCTCTTCATTCATATAAGCCATCATCAGTACTTCGCCTGTCTTATAATTTTGTACGATAACCGGAATCAATCCATCTGAATTCAGCTTAAACTCAGAGAAACTCATTCTGCTCTCGAACGATGTCATTTTAATGTTCTGTTCTTCGCATTTTGCCTTAAATGCCAGAAAATCAAATCCTAACTGACTGACAAACTTACCTGAGATTCCTTCGATTCCCTCGCATTTCAAAATACGGAACACTTCGTTTTCTTCCATTACATCTGTCAGAATGATGGTTGGAATGGAAGTCAGATTCATAACTGAATTCAGGTCTGGTCTGTGCATGAACACAATTCCACTGGCATATTCTTCGATCATATGCTGACGTTTGTACAATTTATCAAAATCATTGAGCGATACTGCTATCTTTTCTTTTCCAAAACGTTTTGAAGCTTTTTCAAGGACTTCCGGGCTGGATGTTCTTGAAAGATCAATGATCGCCTGCTTTGCACCTGCATATAAAATCTTCTTTACATCTTCTTCTCTTCTGACATTTCCGCCGCCGATCATTGGGATGCGGATAATACGATTGATTTTTTTCATAAAATTAATCGCATTGTCATGTTCCTCATCTGTATCAGATAAGTCAAATACGATCAACTGATCTGCACCCATCTCACTGTATCTCTTTGCAAGACCAATCACGTCTTCTGAAACGATTTCCTTGTTATCGAACCATTTTACTGCTTTTCCATTGTAAATAAAAATACATGGGATTAAATTTTTGTACATCATTATGCTAAACTTCCTTTCGTAGACCATGCTTCTTTCATACGTGGCTCTTCCATAGTAGCCATATCCAGTGCTTTTCCAAAGGCTTTAAATAAAGCCTCAGCCATATGGTGGTTATTGCCGCCATCCATAATCTGCTTTGCACCTGCATATAAAATCTTCTTTACATCTTCTTCTCTTCTGACATTTCCGCCGCCGATCATTGGGATGCGGATAATACGATTGATTTTTTTCATAAAATTAATCGCATTGTCATGTTCCTCATCTGTATCAGATAAGTCAAATACGATCAACTGATCTGCACCCATCTCACTGTATCTCTTTGCAAGACCAATCACGTCTTCTGAAACGATTTCCTTGTTATCGAACCATTTTACTGCTTTTCCATTGTAAATAAAAATACATGGGATTAAATTTTTGTACATCATTATGCTAAACTTCCTTTCGTAGACCATGCTTCTTTCATACGTGGCTCTTCCATAGTAGCCATATCCAGTGCTTTTCCAAAGGCTTTAAATAAAGCCTCAGCCATATGGTGGTTATTGCCGCCATCCATAATCTTCAAATGCAGATTCATCGCACTGCTGTAAGATACTGCATAAAAGAATTCACGAAACATTTCTGTATCGAAATCCCCTAGTCTTTCTACTGTAAAATCCGCGTTATAATTTAAATACGGTCTTCCAGATAAATCTATCGCACAAAGAGCCAATGTTTCATCCATTGGAAGCAGAAAACTTCCGTAACGCTTGATTCCTTTTTTGTCTCCCAGTGCTTTTGCGATCGTCTGTCCAAGTACGATTCCTGTATCTTCAATCGTATGGTGACAATCCACCTCTAAATCTCCAGTGACCTTCACATCCAAATCGAATAGTCCATGGCGTGCAAATCCATCCAACATATGATTAAAAAAGCCAATCCCTGTATGGATATGGGAAATCCCGCTTCCATCCAGATTGAGTGTAATCGTAATGTCTGTTTCTTTTGTACTTCTTGTACATGTTGCAATTCTAGCTTCCATCTCTTTCCCTCGATTCTTCATCCTGTAATTTATATTTATTCAAATCTTACTTTAATTGAATTCGCGTGTGCTGTCAATTGTTCTGCTTTTGCAAAATTCTCAATATCCGTATGAATTGCTTCTAATGCTTCTCTTGAATATGCGATGATACTTGATTTCTTAATAAAATCATCCACACTGAGAGGCGAGAAGAATTTTGCAGTACCATTTGTCGGCAATACGTGGTTTGGTCCGGCAAAATAATCTCCAAGCGGCTCACTGCTATATTCCCCGATAAAGATTGCCCCTGCATTTCTGACTTTCATCATTACATCATATGGATTTTTTGTCATGATTTCTAAATGTTCTGATGCAATCTCATTTGCAATATCGATCACATCTTCCATAGTATCTGCAATCAGGATGTATCCATAATTTTCCAGAGATTTTCTCATGATCTCTGTTCTTGAAAGTTCTTCCACAAAAATTTCTACTTGTTCGGAAACTTTGTTTGCAAGTTCTTCACTTGTTGTTACCAGAATCGCAGATGCAAGCTCATCATGTTCCGCTTGTGAAAGTAAATCTGCTGCCACAAAACGTGGGTTTGCAGTCTCATCTGCAATGACAAGAATCTCACTTGGACCTGCAATAGAATCAATACTTACATGTCCATACACCGCTTTCTTTGCAAGCGCTACATAGATATTTCCAGGTCCTACGATCTTATCTACTTTTGGAATACTTTCTGTTCCATAAGCCAATGCACCGATCGCCTGCGCACCGCCCACTTTATAGATCACATCCACACCGGCTTCTTTTGCAGCAACCAATGTATTTGGACTGATCTTTCCATCTTTTCCAGGTGGTGTTGTCATCACAATCTCATCTACTCCGGCCACCTTTGCAGGAATGATATTCATTAAAACAGAAGAAGGGTATACTGCCTTCCCGCCTGGTACATACACACCAACTCTGTGAAGCGCAGTCACTTTCTGGCCGAGCATCGTTCCATTTGGTTTACTGTCAAACCAACTGAACTGTCTTTGTTTTTCGTGATATACTTCAATGTTGTGTTTTGCTTTTCGAATGATCTCTACTAAAGAAGGATCTACAAGTGCATAGGCCTCCTGAATCTCCTCTTCTGTCACAACAATATTGTCGGCATTGATCTCAGCGCCGTCAAATTTTTTTGTGAATTCAAAAATCGCTTTATCTTTTTCTGTCTTCACTGCATTTAAGATGGATGCAACTCTTGCCTCATATTCTGGATACTGATTTGGACTTCTTTTCAGTAAATCTTCCAGTAAATTTTTCTTTGTACTCTCATCCAGTTTTTGTATTCTCATAACTTATGCCTCCTGTAAAAGTCCACGTAATCTTGTAAGCAATTCTCGGATTCTTTCATTTTCCAGTCTCATGCTTACCGGATTTACAATCATTCGTGCAGATAATGGACAAACTTCTTCCAATACCTCCAGATTATTTTCTCTTAATGTAGAGCCTGTTTCTACAATATCTACGATCACTTCTGATAAACCTACCAATGGTGCAAGCTCGATCGAGCCATTCATCTTGATGATTTCTACTGTCTGATGCTTTTTGTTATAAAAATAATCTTTTGCAATGTTCGGATATTTGGTAGCTACACGAATCAGTTCACGGCGTTTTAAAAGTTCTTTTGCTGATTTTGGTCCACAAACGCACATACGGCATTTTCCAAAACGTAGATCGATCACTTCATGCACTTTTCTGCCTTCTTCCATGATCGTATCTTTTCCTACAACGCCAATATCAGCAGCTCCATATTCTACATAAGTTGGAACATCTGGCCCTTTTGCGAGGAAAAATTTCAATTTTAACTCTTCGTTTACGAAAATCAGCTTTCTGGAATTCTTATCTTTCATTTCCTCACAATAAATGCCCAATTCTTCTAATAGAGCCAGTGTCTGATTCGCAAGGCGGCCCTTTGTTAGTGCAAATGTTAAATATCTCATCCTGTCATCCCTCCACCTTACTTAATCTTCTTATTCACGATCTTCTTTTTTCCATTCAGAAGATTGATCATTTCAATGTCATTTGTATCTTTTAAATAAAGCATGCTCACACAAAGATTCTGTTTTGCATAAGCTGCATATTCTTCAATTGTCTTATCTGGAATTTTCTTGGCAAGTTCTGTCTTTTTCCCCTTGCTTCTGAATTCTTTTACGAGTGCGATCGCTTCCATGCGTCTCTTCTCATCATATAAAACATATGTATTTTTACACTCACATTCAATCTCCAGTTTTTGACGCGAAAATGCTTTTAAAAGCTCATCGACTACAATAACAAAACCAACAGATGGTGATTTCTTGCCGAATTTTTCCATCAGATTATCATAACGACCGCCCTTTACAATTGCATCTCCTGTTCCATAAGTGTATCCACGGAAAATAATTCCTGTATAATATCCATGTGTTCCACTCATACTAAGATCAAATGTCACGTACTTTTCTACCCCATAGGCAACCAGTACTTCATAAATGGCTTCCAGTCTTTTTACTGCTTCCAGCACTTTGAAATTCAGCGCAATCTTTTTCGCCTCTTTCATAATCTCAATGCCGCCGATCAGTTCCGGCAGAATCTGAAATGCTGTTTTTGTCGTAATCTTAGCATGTACGCTTTCCAATAATTCTTCTACACCGAAGAAGTTTCTATTTTGAATAAATTCACGAAGAAGTGCTTCATTTTCTTCGCTCAAATTTGTTTCCTTAATCAATCCTTCAAAAAAGTCCACGTCGCCGATGTTGATCTGAAAATCTTCCAGCCCGGCTTCTTTCAAACTTTCGATCGCCATTGCGATCATTTCGGCATCTGCTTCCACAGAACCTACACCGATAAGCTCTGCTCCAAGCTGCGTCGTTTCACGAAGTCTTCCCTGATAATTCGAATGATTTACAAATGTATTTCCTTTGTAGCAGACTCTGACCGGGATGTTTTCTGCCTCAAATACAGTTGTAACTACTCTTGCAATGGAAGGTGTAATATCAGGACGTAATACTAATGTATTTCCTTCCTTATCAAAAAATTTGTAAAGCTCTTTCGAAGGAAGGGTTCCAATCTCTTTTCCGAATACATCAAAGTATTCAAACATAGGTGTCTGAACATCATGATATCCATACATATGTAGCACTTTCTGCAATCTTTCTTCTAGTATGAGTTTCTTTTGATATTCAATTCCATAAATATCTCTTACGCCTTCTGGTGTATGTAATATCTGTTTCATATGCGCCTCCTATTGTTCTCTCTGATTCAGATCTTTTTGAATTGCTTCCAGATATGGTACAAAGCAGCCGTTTTTTAACTGCATAAAAAAGTCCGGATTTAATTCTTCATGGCGGAAACTTTTTCTTCCGCCGGTTTTGCCACGTTCCCAAAACAGCTTTATCTCGGTAAATGGCATATAATAGAGCTCATTGCGAGCACTAAAATAAATGATAAAAAAAGCAATTCCACCTTGTTTTTCAAAATTCTGCATGAAAACAACCTGGTGTTCATGGATATTCTGAAGTGGAAATGTATCGGTATTACATTCTTTCGCATCAAAGCACACGGGAATCCCCTGTACCGCTCCAATATAGTCAACGGTACTCTTTTGTTCAAAATATGCCAGGGTAATATGTCTGTGCTCTTTATCAATGCGAACAGGGGTAATCGGGGTCGGAATCTTCTGGATCAGAGCCAGTCCCTGTTCCAGATATCTTTCATTGGTGCGATTAATAAATTCCTCTAATGTGGATCCTCTCAGACCTCTCGAATTCCAAGTTCCCATTTCCTATCCCTTTTTCTCACTGCTTAAGATTCTTTCAAACAATTCAGGCAAAGGTGCGATGAACTGTTTTTCACTGATTTTATCCAATGGCTCAGACAGCTTTGGCATTTCCAGACGATATGCATGCAGCAGCTGACTTTCTAAATGATATTTTTCTTTATAAATATCATTGACCTTACGATTGCCATATTTGTAATCTCCGATGATCGGATGATTCTGTGATGCCAGATGTGCTCTGATCTGGTGTGTTCTTCCTGTGATCAAATGTACTTCCAGCAAAGTGCATTTTCCATTGGTCCAGCATGGTTCATATTCTGTCTCAATCGGCTGACTGTCTTTTGTCTCATGCTTCGTCACTGTCACCTTATTTGTCTGGGCATCTTTTTTCAAAAATCCTTTGATATACTGTTTTTCCGTAATCTCTCCCACGACAAGACAGCGATAAAACTTTTTCATGGTACGATTTTTGAATAGTTCTCCCATCTTCTGGAGTCCTACAAGACTCTTCCCAGCAACCACAAGACCACTTGTATTGCGATCCAGACGATTGCAGATAGACGGTTTAAATTTGTGAAGCTCTGCTTCTGTCAACTGTGCAGTATCCAGCATATATGTAATAATATGCTCTACCAGTGATTCGTCTTTTGCCTCCGCTTTTTGAGACAGCATCCCTACCGGCTTATTGATCATAAGAACGTGTTCATCTTCATATAGAATATCCAGTTTTTGCTTTGTTCTTTGCACCTGTACTTTAGAGAATTTTTCAATAGTCTCATCTGCCAAGAACAATTTTATCTGATCTCCCACCTGAAGTTTTTCATTTCCAGTTGCTTTTTTTCCATTTAATACAATATTTTTTTTACGAAGCATCTTGTATAAAAAACTTTTTGGTGCCTCGTTCAAGTATTTGGCCAACAATTTATCAAAACGCTGACCAGCTTCATTAGCTGTTACAATAATCTCTTGCATAATTCCCTCATTATAATGAAATATTTAAGATTATCTGGCGGATTGCCTCTTCTTTTTCTTTCGTATCTGTCTTTTCTACTGCAGCAATATTATTAAGTCCTTCTGCTCTGGTCAAAAACGCTTTATAGCTATCAAAAATTTTGACAGACACTTTTTTATATTTATTTGCATTTAGAATTTGTTTGATATGTTTTGCTGCAAATGTGGTATCTGTTTTCTTGCTAGAAGTATATCCACAGATATGATCATCTGCAATTACAATGCAATCTACTGGCATAATGTTCTTTTCACTTGTAAAAACAAGATCATATGCCGTTGTAAGGTATTCTGCCTTTCCTTCCACTTCCTCTGCTACCGTTTTCTCTGTAGAATGATGCGGCATGATCATGATCAATTCCACAAGTGCTTTCGATGCAGGAAGACATCCAAGGATCGCTACCAGAGTCAACATATTCAATCTGTCTCCGGTCTGCCAGATTCCCAATACTAATAATGCAATTACAATTCCAAATTCTACAACTGTTTTTAAAATAACTTGTCTTTTTCTGCTTTCAATATATCCAGCATTCCCTTTCTTAATCTTCATATATTTATCCCTTCCCCTGTTTGACCTATTACCAGAATGCCTTCATCACTTTCAGTATGATGGAATGTGGGATCAATTTGGTTGCAATCCTGCACAATTTCATTGGGATTCCATAAACAGAAATCTCTTTCCCATCTCTTGCATCTAAAAGTGCTCTTTTTACAACTGCTGCCGGCTGAGCCATAACTGCTTCTTTTGCAGCATTTTTTTCTTTTTTACCTGCCACCTTAAAAAATTCTGTAGCAACCGGTCCCGGACAGACTGCCGTTACCAGTATCCCCGCTTCAGAAAGTTCTGCCCGCAGGCTGCGTGAAAAACTAAGCACATAAGATTTTGTAGCTGCATAAACAGCAAAAGAAGGCTGCGGACAAAATGCCGATGCGGAAGCAAGATTGACAATTCGGCTCCCCCTTGTCATATATGGAATACAGAGCTTTGTGACACGTGTAAGAGAGATACAGTTCAGATAGATCATATCCGCCTGTTCCTCACTTGCAATGTCTTTTACCTGCCCAACTTTTCCAAATCCTGCCGCATTTACCAGCATACGGATGTCCGGCGTTTCTTCTTTCAATGCTTCTGATAATATTTCGTAAATGTTATCTTTTCGTAAATCCCCTTCAAAAATCCTGACCTTTGTCGAAAGAAGACTCTGTAGTTCTTCCAGCCTGTCTCTTCTTCTTGCGATAACCCAGATTTCATCCAGTTCCTTATATAAATGTTCAATTTGTCTGGCGAATTCTCTTCCCATCCCAGAAGATGCGCCTGTAATCAATGCAATTTTCATCTAAACACATCTCCATTATTTGCTTTTCTTTTTATGGACGTTACGAATCGCTTTCTTCTTGGCAGCGGGTTTTCCAGATGCCTTATTTTTGCTTCCTGTTTTTTCCTGCGGCGGTCTGTATCCAGCATTCTTTACCTGTCTTGGTCTGATGAGACAATGTTTTTCAAATCCTACCAGATCCATGCGGTCTTCTGATTTCAGCGCCTCCATTACCAGATCATAATTCTTTGGATTGCGATATTGAATCAATGCTCTCTGCATAGCCTTTTCATGCGGATTTTTGGGCACATAAACAGGCTTCATCGTTCTTGGATCTACTTCCGTATAATACATACAAGTAGAAATCGTAGAAGGTGTCGGATAAAAATCCTGAACCTGTTCCGGCATATATCCCAGATCACGCAGATATTCTGCAAGTGCAATCGCTTCTTTCATGGTAGATCCTGGATGGGATGACATCAGATACGGAACCAGGAATTGCTTTTTGCCAAGCTTTTCATTGATTCTCTTATATTTCTGACAAAACGCCTGATAAACACTGTTTTCCGGCTTGCCCATCATCTGCAATACTGGATCTGCAATATGTTCTGGTGCAACCTTTAACTGACCACTGATATGATGTTCACAAAGTTCACGGAAGAACGTATCATCTTTGTCTGCCATCAGATAATCAAAACGGATCCCAGAACGGATAAATACTTTCTTTACGTTCGGAAGTTCACGCAACTTGCGAAGTAACTGTAAATAATCCTTATGATCCACTTTCAGATTCTTACATGGAGTCGGGAACAGGCATTGTCTGTTTTTGCAGACCCCTTTGGTAAGTTGTTTATCACAAGACGGTCCTCTAAAGTTTGCAGTCGGTCCGCCCACATCGTGAATATATCCTTTAAAATCCTTATCCCAGATAAATTTTTCTGCTTCCTGGATCAAAGATTCATGGCTTCTGGTCTGTATGATTCTGCCCTGATGAAATGTAAGCGCACAAAAACTGCAGCCTCCAAAACAGCCTCGGTTACTGATCAGACTGTACTTCACTTCTTCGATTGCCGGAACTCCGCCCAATGCTTCATAAGATGGATGATAGGTTCTCATATAAGGCAGACTGTATACTCTGTCCATCTCAGACTGTGTAAGCGGCTTTGACGGTGGGTTCTGCACTACGTACAAATGATCCGAATAAGGCTCCACAAGTCTCTTGGAAGTAAATGGATCCGTATTGCAATATTGTTTATAAAAACTTCTTGCATAATTCAGCTTGTCTGCTTTAAGTTCATCCCACGATTCCAGAACAAGTGCATCATAAACACTCTCCAGTGATTTCACCTTTACAACGGTTCCATCAATATATGTGATATCTTCTACTGCCAGTCCGCTGTCCAATGCATCTGCGATTTCTACGATAGAGCGTTCTCCCATTCCATAGGAAATGATATCTGCACCAGAATCTAATAAGATCGAACGTTTTAATTTATTCGACCAATAATCATAATGCGCCATACGTCGAAGACTTGCTTCGATCCCTCCGATGATGATCGGAGTCTTTTTATATGTCTGACGGATCAGATTGCAATATACCACTGTTGCATAGTCCGGTCGTTTTCCCATGACTCCGCCCGGAGTAAATGCATCATTTGCTCTTCGCTTTTTGGAAACGGAATAGTGATTTACCATGGAATCCATATTGCCTCCGGAAACAAGGAATCCAAGTCTTGGTTCTCCATACTCGGAAATACTGTCCTTATCCTTCCAATCCGGCTGTGCAATGATTCCGACTTTGTAACCATGTGATTCCAGAATACGGCTGATGATCGCATGTCCAAAAGACGGGTGATCTACATATGCATCTCCCGAAACATACACAAAATCCAATTGTTCCCAGCCACGATCCAGCATATCTTGTCTGCAAATTGGTAAAAAATCTTTTTTCATTTATAGTACCTCATAGGTTTTATTTTTTATATCATAATAATCCTGAATATAATAATCAGCAAGTGCTCTTTTTTTCTCTTCCTGCGGTTTTGAAAGCCAGTCCTCTACCGCACACACTTTCATTCCTGCGTTCTTTCCAGCCAAAATCCCCATTGGCACATCCTCGAACACAAGACATTTTTCCGGTGCAACCTGTAATTGCTCCGCAACTCTTAAATACACCGCTGGATTTGGCTTTCCTGCTTTCGCCTCACAGGCTGTCCAGATCGCTCCGAAATATTCCAGAACCTGATTGTGTGCAAGGGTTCCTTCTGCCAATTCACGGTTATTGCTGGTCGCAATTCCCAGTTTGACTCCTTTTTGATGCATTTCCTGTATAAATTCAAATGCACCAGGCTTTAAGGAAATCTCTTTTGTATAGATTTCATAAGCCATCTCAAACCATTCCTGCTCCAGTTCTTCTCTGGTCTGTGTAAGGGAAGGAAACAGATCCAGAAAATACTGCGCTGTCTCAGAATAACTCTTGCCTTCCATTCCTTCATGGAAATTTTCTGGTTCCGTCAGACCATATTTTTCAAGGAACCTGTCATCAATGTCTGTCCATACCCACATCGAATCAACCAGCGTGCCATCTATGTCAAAGATGACTGCTTCTATGTCTTTTAACATTGCATTTTATCCCTTCTGATTCTGTAATTTTTCTAATTCATCCTCGGTCAAAGGACGATATCCGCCCAGCGGCAGTTCCTTATCCAGCACAAGTGTCCCCATAGAGAGACGCTTGAGATACAAGACCTCTTTTCCTACCGACTGAAACATCCTCTTTACCTGATGAAATTTGCCTTCCTGAATCGTCAGCTCAATTTCTGAAATCTCATCTGATACAAGAATCCGAAGATCCGCAGGCTTTGCCATCTCACCTTGTCCAAGTGATACCCCTTCCCGGAATGCTATTACATCTTCTTCTGTAACAATGCCCTTTATCTTTGCGTAGTACACTTTGTCTACATGCTTTTTGGGTGATAAAAGACGGTGTGCCAGCTCTCCGTCATTCGTGATCAAAAGAAGCCCTTCTGTATCCTTATCAAGTCGCCCTACTGGAAATAAATCTTTCCGCTTTTTATCCGCGATCAGATCGATCACGGTCTTGTCATGCTTGTCTTCGGTTGCAGAAATCACACCGGCAGGTTTGTGGAGCATATAATATTCAAATTCTTCATATCCTATCAACTGATCTTGATAGAAAATCTTCTGCATACTTTCGTCAATCTTGATCTCCGGTGATTTTACCACGCATCCATCTACCTTTATCTTTCCCTGACGGATATACTTCTTTACTTCTGTGCGTGTTCCAATCCCCATATCTGCTAAATATTTATCTAAACGAATCATGTCATCCAATCTCCATATAAAAGAGTCTGTTAAGACTGCCATCTCCAGCCAGGAAGATATTTGTTCTTCAACGTGCCATTTGCAAGTTTCCCCCAGCCCAAAGGATAGCCATCTACCAGAATAAGCTGCCATCCTTTCGCTTTCGGTGCAACAATATCGTCTACCTCAATTGTCTCACCTTTCAGATATTTGATAATACGTTCATCTTCTGCTCCAAGATTCACTGTATTTTTGTATTCCTCTTTTTTCAAACACATTGCCAGAGACTGGCTTGGTTCGAAACGATTTTTCTTTAAATCTCCAAGATAAAGACCTGTTCGTAAGAAACGGATTCCTTTCACATTCGGAACTCCTTCTGGCATATAATATACTTTTTCACTATAAATCTCCAGACGGCTCCAGTCCATCTCCCAGTCAATATTTTCAAAAAATTCTAAGATTTCATCCGGTACCTTTTTGCTGCGGCCCTTTGTTTCTTTTACAGAGCTTCTCTCTCTTTTTTCTCCTTTTTGTAAAAGCGCCACATAATGTCCTTCGCCGTGCATTTTATGCGGCCAGATACGAACCGTCTTTGCAAATGCTTCATTCTTTGACTCTGTCACTTCAGGTTTTCCGCACGCAAATCCTTCATAAGGACGAATCTCTTTGATCACAAATTCCGGATACTGCTGCAATAAATACTCGATCGTGCCTTCATTCTCTTCTGGATCAAAGGTGCAGGTTGAATACAGCATCATTCCGCCTGGCTTAAGCATTCTTGCTGCCTGTGTCACAATACTTCTCTGGATCTTTGCAAAGAATTCTGGTCCATGTTCTTCCCATGCTTTTACCATCTTCTTGTCCTTGCGGAACATCCCTTCCCCAGAACAAGGTGCATCGATCAAAATCTTATCAAAATATTCCGGAAAGTATTCTTCTAATTTGCCAGGTTCTTCACTCAGTACCAAAACATTCCCGATACCAAACACTTCAATATTTTTCAAAAGACCTTTTGCTCTGGAATTACTGATATCATTCGCCATCAAAACGCCTTCTCCGTTCAGTTTTGCTCCAAGCTCTGTTGCCTTTCCGCCAGGTGCAGCACACACATCAAGGACTTTATCCCCTGGTTCAATTGGAAGGCGATTTGCAGGAGTCATCGCACTTGGCTCCTGTAAGTAATACAATCCTGCAAAATAATAAGGATGTTTGGAAGCCTGCACATGTTCTCCATCATAATAAAAACCATTTTCAATCCATGGAATCGGCTCTATCTCAAACGGACAGATCTTTTGAAATTCTTCCACACTGATTTTCTTCGTATTTACACGTAGGCCATACAATCTTTTTTCATCATAACACTTTATATAATCATCAAATTCTGTACCTAACAGATTCTGCATTTTTTCGACGAATGCCACCGGCAAATTCATAAAAATACCTCCATTTTAAGCATTATTTTCACAGTATAACACAATTTATTCAATATCACCACTAGAATAATCACATTTTATGCATCGATTTTCCAGATATCGAAGAATCCAATATGGGTTTACGCTCATTTCTTCGCCGGGATAAATGTAGATTCCAACATGTAAATGTACCGGAAACATCCCCTTTGTTCCCTCTTCTCCATAACCGGTATCTCCCATAAATCCGAGCAGATCTCCCGCACTCACTTCATCCCCGACTTCGATCGATGCATAAGAATCCAAATGTGCGTAATAAAAATACGCCCCGGAAGGCGCCTCGATTCCGATCCGGTATCCTCCTTTTTCCAGCCATCCTTTATTTTGTACTATACCGTCTGTCATACTGACAACGGGATATAGCCCAGGTACATTTTCGCTTGCCATAAGATCACAGCCTTCATGCCCTCTTTTCCCACCATATGTACGTTCATTCATCCAGCTATTTGTAAAAGTCACCTTTAACGACTCATCTGCAGCAGACTCTGGCACAGGAAAATACTCTAGATCATTCCAGATTGCTTTTGTATATTGCAGGAAAATCGCCCATCCTTCCCGGTTCTTCCATTGTTTTTTCAGTTTTTGAAAACTATTTTCCTGAAACGGAAAATTAAATTTTTGATATCCAAATTTACTCTCCAGCAGATACAGTGCAACGTCCTCCGCTGGCCTTTCTTTTTCTTTTATATAGGAGAGCATTGCTTCTCCAACTTCCTGATCCCGATATTCCATCTGGGTCACGGTCTCTTCATTCAAACGTTCTCTGCTGCTTGTATTTATCAGATTGTTGATCCATATTTCACATATTAAAATGACTATAAATAATGTAATCCCTGCTTTTTTCATTTCTTCCCGTTTCTGTTTCATTTCTTTCACTATATGCCTGGAAGCATAACTTTCTTCCTGTTCCCATATAATTTACAAACAAACCCAAAGGAGATTCTTGTGAAAAAAACTATATCTGCCGTTGTTATGATAGGGCTCTTTTTCCTCATGCTCACCTTTCCAAAACAAACTTTGTATGGCGCAAGCGAAGGTCTTATGCTATGGTTCGAGATTTTGCTGCCCACCTTGCTTCCTTTTTTGATTCTGACCAATCTTTTACTTCAGACAAATGCTATCGTATATATTTCTTACATAATCGGTCCTTTATTTGAAAAAATATTTCAGGTTTCCCATAATGGAAGTTTTGCAGTTCTCTCTGGCTTTCTATGTGGTTACCCTGTCGGTGCAAAAGTCACGGCTGACTTAGTGCGTTCACAGAAAATCACTTTGGAAGAAGGAAAGTATCTGCTTTCTTTTTGCAACAATACAAGCCCCGCCTTTATTATCAGCTACCTTGTGCTTCAAAATATCAAAGACGAATCTCTGCTGTTTTCTACTCTTTTGATATTGTATCTTTCTCCGATTTTGTGCAGTTTTCTGTTCCGGAAATATTATCATATAAAGCGCACGCACACGCAGCAGGAATCTTCTGCCTTTGAATTCCAGCTCAATTTCAAGATCATTGATGATTGCATCATGAATGGATTTGAAACGATCACAAAAATCGGTGGATATATCATACTTTTTTCCATCTTGATCACTCTGGGAGAATCTACGCCTTTCACTCCGATTCTGCCTTTTTTAGAAATCACAAATGGGATTCCTCGCATTTTGAAGATGGTGCCAGACTTTAGGCTCTGCTATTTACTCCTTATGATCCTGACTTCCTTTGGCGGCATCTGCGCAATTGCTCAGACCAACTCCATGCTTTACGACACCGGGCTTTCTATCTTTTCTTATATAATAGAAAAGCTGATTACCGCATTGGTAACCAGCTTGTTGGTTGTAGCCTCTATCTGTCTTTTGTAGAAATATGTAGTGCGAATTATTCTTCGTCTTCGATTAAATCAACACCGAATTCTTCTTCCAGACCTTTTTCTGATTTGTCAGGAATTTCTAATTCAGCACGGTTTGTACGAACGATATCATAACATTCTCGAAGTGAATTTACTAATCCATCGTATTTTGTTGTATAGCTGTCTAATGTGTGTCCAATAATGCTTTCAGCTTGTGCCATTAAATCGTTTGTATACTGAATTGCACCAATACGGAT
>CAZUVY010000039.1:16405-25588 GCA_964623905.1 uncultured Faecalimonas sp. | reverse complement strand
GTAGCGTTTCCTGCTGGCAACGATGCAACTCCTGCTTTTTTAATATTATCCCACTGTAACTATTCAGGACACGCCTTATTCAAAGATAAAATCAGGGTGACCTGAAATTGCACTTTTTATTGCTTCATAAGCATTGTATCCATGCTTATGTGCTGTCCCAACGTAGGACATGATTTTTAAATAATCTCTGGCACCTTCCTCTGTTCGGAAACAGCCGGATACCTTGGTTTTAACTTTTATCATCCGAATATCACGCTCCGCCTGATTATTGTCAAATGGTACCATGAAGTTATGGATAAAAAGGCAGACTGATGCCTTGTAATTCGCAAGGCGTTCTACAAGGGCAAGTATTTTTCCTTTTTTCTTCCGTCCTCTTTTTTTCTCTGTGGTTTCAGGAAGCGGATTTTCTGTCCTCGCCTGTTCGATGAGTTTATCATATTTCTTATCGAACTTATGATGGTGATAATAGCTCAGGGAGTCTTTGCCTTTCCCTACAGCTTTATCTTTGACCTTTTTCATTTCCAGTAAAAGGTCTATAAATGCGGATGCCCATTTCTGCTCCGGATGATTTTCTGCAATTCCGGTTAACTCCCTAAGAAGATGGGCACAACAGACAGCGTGCACAACATCCGGATAATTCCAGTACGAAGCCCAACAGTCATGCATGGCAATACCTTTGAATTCGGTGAGAACGTCGCATTGCTCCATGCCCTTGAAACCTCGCTTTGGACTGATATCCAGATAGGTATATTTACAGTTTGAGGCATTATGAACCCACCAGAGCTTTTTGTCTACTCTAGTTCCGGTCTCATCAAAATGTCCAAGCGCAGAATCTTTCATTTTCTGCCTGATTTTATTAACAGTACCACTAAGACTGTCTGCGCAACGTTTTACCATGTTACTGATGGTTCCTGTTGCAATCGGAATGTTAAATACTCCGGAAAGTATTTCATGGGTGCGTTTGATACTGACTGCACCAACTGTATTTAATGCTACAGACAATGCCTGAAGGTTTTCACCATACTGCACAGTTGCTTTTACATCGGATGGAAATTCGCCTTTGCGGGTATCTCCATGCAGCATGCAGATTGGGATTTCCAATGCCTGATGCTCGGTAACATTTACCGTAACGACAGCATCAATGACATGACGTTTTTCTGCAATACATGCCGTACCCTTACATATCTGATAATGGGGGCAGCCCTCACATGCGGATGGCATATGCTTTACTGTGTCATCCGGAGCTGTTATTACAGCAAGATGCGTTCCCGGATGTCCGTCCTGTCCGCCGACCTTTTTACCGGATGGTTTACGCAGACTTTTGGGAGCAGGCTTTTTTAAGCCATCACTTGATGGCGGTTTGGAACTGTTTTTGGAATTCTTATTAAGCTGTTCCTTCAGTTCCAGTATAGTCTGATTGAGCTGAGTGATTAACTGCGTTTGTGCATTAATTGTAGTATTCAGAGAATCTACAGTTGATGTTAATGAGCTAACCTGCTCTGATAATTGCTTAATCATCTCGTCCTTTGTCAATCAGACCACCTTCTTCCGTTAAAATTTGATACTTTTATTTTAACGGAAAACAGGTTAAAAAGCGAATTTTGGTATTTTTGAATACCGTCAAAGTGACGGTGGATAAACAGTGAAAATCAACGAATAACTGCTGATAACACTCGTATAAAATCCACAAATAGTATGTTATCGGGCTGTAATCGTGAATCTATGGTTCTTTAATCCACATATCCAACGCACTTTGCGGTTGAAATAAAAAGTTATCCACTTTTCGTAATAAAGCAATGGCGAAACAAAAATTTTATTTTCTCTGTTTTTACCAAAAAAAATCAATGTACCATAATTTGGTGCTGAATAGTTACATCCCACTTTGAAATAATAGCAATTACCTCACGAATACTTTTAATTTCGCCTTTTGATAAAACCTGATTTGCAGAACCATCCAACACTCTGTTTATACTTGTCTTGGCATCATTTCTCTTAATTTCCTCTTTAGGACTATGCAAATTAGAAACCACCGTATTATAATCTCTCTGAATAGATGTCCATTCCACACCAAACGCTTCTACTATTCCTTTAAATACATTCTCATCATTCATCACATCTATATCAGGAACAAGTTTTACATTAACATTCAACGCTTTTAAAGCCGTCGATATTCTAGCCATTCGGTGTTTTCCTCCACAATGAATAAACAATGTTTCTGAATATTTTCTTTCCGATTGCTTTATATGATTTTCAATAATTGAGTACAGCTTACAATCCGAATCACTTTCACACAATATTACATTTTTGTGGAATAGACTCGTCATAATATTTGAATACTTTAAAAGCGGATCATTCCAAACTTCATTAAATTTCTCATTTTCTAAAACTGAAAATTCATTCACATCCTCTTCTCGTGTAATTCTAACAATTTTAACTCTTTCGGGACAAACATCTAATAAACCTTTAATTATTTCTTCACTATGTGTTGAAATAAATGCTTGTTGATTTTCTCGCAATGTTTTCCCAATTATACGTCCCATAATATTTGCCTGTGGCGGATGTAAAAATGATTCTGGCTCATCAATTAAAAATGTACAATAATAATCCAACATTAAATAAAGTAATATACCCGTAAAACTTTTTATTCCATCCCCCTGTTCCTGTACTTGTTTGTATGTATCTAAAATTGCTGCATATTCCTCCATTCTTTCTTGTTCATCAATAAAATCTTTTTCAAACTTAACAGCATCACCTATACATAATGGAATGTTGGAACCGTTTAATGCATGTGGTATTAATTCTTTACCAAAAGCCTGCTTAAAATTTTCGCTTACCCATTCTCTATATGTCCTATCAAACGCCACATAATGAATCGGATTCTTTTTTGCTGCTTTACGTGATATTAAGTTTGCAGGATCACTAATTTTTAAACGATTTAATGTATTTAGATATGCAACGAACAGCGGTCTTGCACTTCCATAATACTTTTTTGTTGAATATCCTGTTATCGAAGACGTTGCAAAACTATATCCTAACCCTGCATAATTTTTGTATGTTCCATGATCATCAACTGTTGAAACCTTTTCCAAAAATGCTTTGATATCACCAGCATATTTAATAATCTCAATATCATTAACGACTATCGTAGGCTTTTTTGTATCACATATTTCATAAATATCTTTTAAGGCTTGACTTTTTCCCGCATTGTTTGGTCCAACAAATATAACAATATCATTTTTGTTTATATCTATTTCTTTTCCATTATTTAAAAATAGTTTTGAAATATATCCACCATTTTCCACCATATCTTCTGTATTTGTGTTTGTATTCTGCATTTCAAATCCTTCTCCTATCGTTTTCTAACGTAGTACATATCATCCAAACTCTATACTTGAAAATTCATTCATAGCATAGAGTTTGGACACTCTTTTCACGTTTTAATTATATCATGCAATCTTTTTACTATCAATGCACGAATCCGTGAAATTCTTATCAGAATCATTAACATTTCCATTTTTTGTGCTATCGCAACTCGGCGGCTCTGGAAGGTTGTCAATATCCAGAACCGCCGCATATTTTTCTATTAAGTTTGCAAGCAAATCTGCAAATCCATTCCACTCGTCATTATTCCAATGTGTTATATTGCTCAACCTCCTTCTTCATGCTGCTTCGCTGTGTATATGCCCGAATGATTTCCGGTGGGATACGGTCAAGAATAGCTCGTGCCTGTTTGTAATCGCTCTGTAATCTTGCTTCCTGTATCTTTTTGAGCATACTTTCCTGCCGGCTCTTTTTCAGAGCCTCAGACAAGTCAGCATTTTTCTTTTTTAGAGCCTTTTTCTCTGACTCTGCCGTAGTAAAACATTTCTCATATTTTTTCATCTGTGTTTCCATTGCTGCCACGTCCGGGATATATTTCTCCAAAAAGTCAGCAATCTGTGCCGCTCGTTCCTTATAATTCGTGAGTTTCACATCAGAGAGCATGGCATCCAGTTTCTCCATCTGTTTCGTCAGACGAGTCATCTGCTTAAATACCCTCGGTGGGATATGGTCACGTCCCGTTTCACTTGCACTCATACCACGTTCCAAGTCTGGGTATTTTTTAACCATATGCTCCCAATACTGATCCTGCCACTGTGTCAATTTTTTCTTATTCCCCAGAATCTCTTTCGCACATAATCGTTTATCCTCGGTCAGCGGGACAAAACAAAGGTGCATATGGGGAGTTTTCTCGTCCATATGCACCACGGCAGAAATGATCGTTTCCGGTGCTTGATGCTGTTTGATAAATTCCAACGCTTCATTAAAGAACTCTTTTACCTCAGCTCTTTTCTTTCCCTTGAAGAACTCAGGCGTAGCTGTAATCAGAGCTTCCACCACACGAACACTGTCGGAACGTGTACGGCATCCAGCTTCAGCAATCCGTTTTTCCGCTTCTGCCCGATATTTTCTCTCCGGTGTGACCAGATGAAAATTCATATGGCTGCGGCTGGTATCAATATCCGGATTACTGTTATATTTTTCTTTGGTTCGTTCATTATGACATTCAATCTGGCTGATTTCCGGTCCTTTATATTTGGCAAATCGAAGGATTGCATACTGTGGTGTATTTCCCATTATTTATCCCTCCGTTTCTGCCATACAATATCGTAGCCCAGCACATCGGCAAGTTCCACGACCTCTTTATATCTGATACTTTCTCTTTGCAGCTTTGCGGAAAGATTGGAAACGCTGTCACTCCAACCGTATTCATCCGAAAGCCTATCCACCACGTCCTGCATGGTATATCCGGCACGAACAATCTGTGCCTTGATTTCATTACGTACATTCATATTCTTAATACCTCCAAATCTTCTTATTAAAAAAGCGAAGTCGGTTCACCCTGTTGCAAACCCGCTTCGCTGTTTCGTAAAATATTCTTTTTTGTTAAACTCAATTTTTATTTTTAATACGATGTTCTCCCTATCAGCAGAAATTTCCCACTTTACTGTTTCGTGTACTTTGTTTGAAACAATCAAAATCTGCACAGTTCCACAAACACCATTCACAAATCAGATAAGTTCATTTCAGTGAAATCATTTCTCTTTTTAGCAAAATACTTTGCGTTTTCCATTTGCACTGATTTTGGGACTTGATTTTATAGCTGTTTCTGCACTCCGGTAAATTTCTGTAATAGTGAGAATATCGGCAAAACGCTGCGTACATACGTACCAAAACAGAAAGAAGCCAAATCAATCTCTCCATTCTTCTGGTACGTACGTACATTGCGAAGCGTCATAAAACCCGTTTATATCTGGTTTTAACACAGACTCCACGCCAATAAATCCCCATACCCGCCGTCCGGCAGAATTTGTGATCTTATTGCAATGCTCCAGATTATATTTCTTTGCATTTGTGACCATAGCATCACTGAAACTTCTGGATTTTAATGGAATAAGGGAATTTTCCTCACACCACATCTGATACACCGCATAAAAGTCTTTAGAACTAATGGATGCATCCGCTTTCAAGCGAATATATCCCTCAGAATCCATAAAATCAAAGATGTTGTTATTGTCACGTTTGACAGCTTCCCGATTCGCTTTGATGCGGTCACTTTCTGTAAATTTAAAGCGGTTCGCAACCAGTCTTTGCAATCCTTCAAACGCCCAGAGAAAAATCCCCTCTGCTTCTACTTTCATCTTCTCAGCAAGGTCAGGATCATCCGCTCTGTCCACTGGCTTTTCTTTGGTAGTCAGTACAAGCTGTCTGCGGTAAAATCCATCACTCCGGTCATAAAGTGCCTGTAATTCTCCATTGCTGAATGCCAGAAGTCTTGCAAACATCCACCCTTGGTGACTTTGTTTATTTTTTCGTTCCAAATCCATCTTCCCCTGTGCGGTTACGATGGACTTTACATAATTTGTCTGCCGCAGGGCTTCCATTTTCATATCATCATCCACACACAGCAGAATGTGTTCCAGGTCGGCACGTGCAAACGGATTCTCGGATATTTTTCCAATACTTCCGTCTTTCATATTTGCTCCAAAAATCTTTGTCAGCACTGCTCCAATCTGGGATTTTCCTTCACCGCCATTACCTTTAATGACCATCATTCTCTGTCCTTTGTTACTTGGAATCAGACAATAGCCAATAAATTCCTGTAAGGTTGGTATATCCTCTGGATAGAGCAGTCCATCCAAAAAAGACAACCACAACTTAGGCTCCGGTGCATCAGGATTGTAGGAAACCGGCAAACGGCTGTGAACAATTTCCTGTCTTCCCTCTATGAAAGTTCCATCCAGCAGTAACGTTCCATTGAACAAATGAATCTTCTCCGGTTCCGGTAAAAAGTCATTAACCTGTGCTTCCAATTTCAACACTTCCATAATGTTGCTGATCTTTCGTGGGATATTATTGACCGCACAACTTTTAAGCCGTTCGTAGATTTCACCCCTTAACAAAAGTTCATCCGTTACTCGTCCATCCGGCGTAAAAAAAGCCCTGTTTGCGAAAATGAGCTTGCGTTCCTGCAAGAACTCCTCACAAAACAGAGCTTCGTTAATATTTTGCCCGTCAAACCAGACTGGCAGATTCATATCAGGCAATTTCCTGTTCCTTGCCATAGTGATTCTCCTCCTTTCTCAGACGTTCCATCCGTTCTTTCAATGGATAAACAGCATCTTCTTTCATCAGCATCTCAACTATTTTGATACGTTCCTCCAATTCGCTGACTGTAAGCATATCCACCAGATTCTCAATGTACCCCAGCATCTGACAGGCTTCCACAAATCGGTCATCCCACGTTTCTTCATCCATTGTTTTCGGTGCATACTGTACTTTCCATTTTTCCAGAAGATGCAGATAGTCAATCAAAACTGAAAAACACATTCTTTCATCCTCCCGGAACTTTGCCAGATAAGGACGTTTCGGTTTGACCGGTGCAACATGGATATTCGGGTCAATACCAAAATCCGCTGCCAGCTTCTTTGCAGCTTTATATGGGCTGATACCAAAATACCTTGATGAAAAATCAATGACATCTCCCGTAGCCTGACAGCCGAAGCAATGATAATGGTCATCATAAAGTTTCAAACTCGGAGTCCGGTCATCGTGGAATGGACAACGGCACATACCATTTCTCTGTATCCGAAGTCCGTAAGTTTGTGCAGCCTGTTTGGGTGTGATGGCTGCCTTCACAGTTTCAAAAATACTCATATTCTTGATTCCTCCTTGAATTTTTCTCGATGATTTTTTCATCTGCATGAATATACGCAAAAAAATTGCTCCACCGGAAAAATCCGTCATCCGTGCAAGAAATAAAAAAATCGCTCTGAAATCTTGCAAAAATGCAAGAAATCAGAGCCTAAGTGTTCAAGAGAGGTGGATTGATATTGTGCGAAAAATAGAATATAATTATCTCAATTTCTTTAAAGAAAATACAACCGATGAAGGGAGGCTGAGCCTATGGAACAGGAATATTTACCGGGAACACTCCGTACACGAGTTTTAGACTTGATGAAAGAACATAAAGTAACCCAATCCGATCTGGCTTTAAGAATTGGAATGAGTGAAAGCACGCTTAGTCGCTTTCTCAGATCAAATTCCGATAAGCTGAGCAGTGAACAGGTCTTACAGATTGCTAGAGCATTCAATGTATCGACTGATTTTCTTTTGGGAGAAACAAACATTCCCGACAGAATGAATTATGATATATCCGAACTTTGTCTTTCTGCACAGGCTGCCAGAAATCTTTATACTGGAAAGGTACACCCGAATGTGATCAACCGCCTGTTAGAGAACCAGCGTTTCGCCACTGTAACCAACATGATTGCACAATATTTTGATGATACGTATGCTGGCGGTTATGCTGCACAGAACCAGATGTATCAGACTTTAAGTTCCCTACTTCTTGGACAGGCTAAACAGAATCCAGAACTGGCAGAGGCTGCAAAGGAAACAGCCAAAGTAGTCAGTTATTCTAAAGTGCCTGCCTATCAAGCCGACCTGACCAATATCCAAAATCAATTTATGGCAGTAATCAAAGAAATCAAAAAAGAAGTCGGTTCCGATCTTGAATATCAAAAACGCCTCACCAAACAAGTGACAGAGCAAATGTTCAATGAATTGACAAAAGGACAGGATATACTGCATCCAACTATCACCCCTGAACAGCTTGCTGATGCTATAACGGGAACCGTTGCCAATACAGACAATATAAATCATGAAAAACTGGATGAACTTAATCAGGCATTGGTTGGACTTTTCCAGATACAACCAGAGAATGAAACTCATGGAAATGATGAGTAACGAACAACTCTGCATATTAGCACAACAGGGAGATGTGGCAGCACAGAATCTTTTGATTGAAAACAATCTGCCATATATTAAAAAGACTGCATATGAACTCTGGAACACTCAGGTAGAACTTAATCGTTCTATTGGTATCATGCAGGAAGATTTGATACAGGAAGGTTCTATTGGACTTTATCATTGTATTGAAAGCTACCAGCCAGACAGCGGAAATAAATTTCTGACTTATGCTTCCCCGGCAATTTATAATGCCATGCTCGATTACATCCGCAAACAAAATGTTTCTTTTGAATCCAGATACTTGAATGAGATTATCCGGCTTGATGATGTAACCCAAGATGAGAACAGGAGAAAAAGAGAATTTATCGCAGACTCCAACCAGAAGAATCCTGAGCTGATTTATCTGGAGAAAGAAAGGCACGAGGAAATCCACTTAGCACTGAACCAGATTGATCTGCGTGAACGCACCTATCTATGGTTCCGCTTTGGATTTGAAGATGACATAGAACATCCTTTGACAGAAACGGCAAAGCATTTTCATCTGTCAGAGAGCAGAGCAAAGTCGACGGAAAAACTGCTTTAGATAACGTCCGAATGGAATTGCCATGATGAGATTCGATTTGTAGAATTGTAATCAGAATTTTATATATCCCTTTGATGTCCCGGTGCTGTTGAAGTATTTTATTTCATCGTAAAATCCTCAGCAGCACCTACATACGAACAGGCTGATTTTGTTCCAACGAAACCCCAAATTTAGAGTTTACGTCAGACAAAACCAGCCTGTTCTACCTCAGCTGAAATTGTTCTGTACAGATTCGGTACAGCCCTTTCCAGCGTCAGCAATCATCAAAGGTATAACACACTAGACTTTCCAAGGAAAATCGTGTGCAA
>CAZUVY010000039.1:0-16305 GCA_964623905.1 uncultured Faecalimonas sp. | reverse complement strand
TCAGCAATCATCAAAGGTATAACACACTAGACTTTCCAAGGAAAATCGTGTGCAAAAGGGATGCTACTCGCCCCTATTGGAAACCCAGAGCCAAGGAATTGCACCCCTCTGGACACCCCATATACCAAAAGAGATTCTCTCAAAATTCTATTGAAGCAAACCAACACTAAATAAAACTATATCTCTTTTAAAAAACTGCGTTTTCTTGGTATATAGTATCCCAAACCTTGAAATGCAGATACAACAAATTATTTTTATCAGTTAGAAATTCAATTATGAAAGAATCATACTTTTGCAGTTATCTCTATGACCGACAAACCAAATAGCGAATTCTTTGGTCTAATTTGTAACGTATTATTGATAATTGAAATATCATCGCTAATAGGCGTAAATTCGTTTGTATTATGGCTACAGAGTGTATGAAAATCTTCTATAACTATTTTCACATTTTCATTTGTCACATCTACAAACACTGTCCTCACTCCATGTTTGTCTTTCCCATTAACAGAAACGCCAACAAAAGCCTCGTGTCTACCACGACATTCTTCTTTTAATTTAACATACTGCTTGGCCGCGATTATGGCTTTATGCAAGACCTTTTCTCTATCTTGAGCACACATATACTATCTCCTTGTCTTTCGAGTTCTATATAAAGTCACTTATCCTGCGGATTACCACTCTGCTCTGAAAAGTCATCTTCTTTTTTCTCTATAGTCTTTCCTGGAAGATGAAATGCAGGAAAAAGTGGCAATGCCTTCTTTTCTGAAAATCCTATTTTTTTAGGCTTCTTATCATTCAAAAAAGCTTCCTGTTCCCAACTCAGTCTCTCATACTCACTTGCAACATCTGCGACTTGTACTCCATTACCATAGAAACAAAATACATCATTTGCTTTGATAACAAGAGCTGTAATGTATTCAATTCCAGGAGTTGTTATTTCGTTCAATTCCGTATAGAGCTTATCCTCTTTATAAACTTCAGCTGTTCTCCCATCAGCCCACAACATCTTGGCCGGTATATCATCCAGATATGCCGTAAATGCCCTCCCAGCAAGATTGACACATTGATACTTTTGTCGCTTAAAAGCTTTTAATTTTAATTTATCTGCAATGGTATAAATAGCAGCACCACTAATATCTTTTCCCAATGCTTCTTTGAATGTTTTCGCCTTATATTCTCCCAACTCAGACTTATGTCCCTGTTGTCCGATAATTGCAGCATAAGGCTCCATATGATCAAATTCATATTTTTTCCCCGATATTGCCGACCTCAAAAGTTTCTTCGACTCACGAAACACCGGACGAAAAATAAATTCCACTTTAGTCATCCGAAAATCCTTGATTGTAGAAATAGCAATACGTGTTCCACATATTTCAAAATACTCTGCCATAATCAATCCCCTCTATTCTTCATATGTTTTTATGATAATTCAAGACTGAATTATCGTCAATTTCTGTAGCTTAATTTTCCTACACGTTTTATTGAAATCCATCCTTCACATAAAAGAATTTGTTTATTTCGCGAAGTAGAATCGGATATTGGTATCCTCCTATATCATCCCATAATACTCCAGTGCATCCTTAATCGCATCCTCTTTTTCCTTCGGACACTGTGGCTGTCTCGCATTTTCAGACTTTGGCTTATTATAATTTTCTCGCTCGATGATACCATATTTCTGTTTTACCTGAGCAATATAAAGATTGCTGACTTTTAATCCGGTATTTTCAAGAACATATGCTTTGATTTCTTCATAGGTCGCTTTCTTCTCAACATCCGTCAAATCCAGCTCATCCAGATTCAATTCTATTTCAATATGGTGGTTGGCATTAAGTTTGGACAATAAACATACCGTCTCCACATGCACCGTATGCGGAAATTGATCCACTGGCTTAACTCTCTTCACTTCATACCCATTCTCGCACAGATACTTCAAATCTCGCGCCAGTGTCGCACTATCGCAGCTCACGTACACGATTCTCTCCGGTTTCATCTTGACCATCGTATTCAGCAAAGCCTCATCGCAGCCTTTTCGCGGTGGGTCTACCACGATCACATCTGCATAGACATGATTTTTCTCATACTGCTCCGGCAGCACTTCTTCTGCTTTTCCAACAAAGAATTCTGCATTATCGATTCCGTTGATCATCGCATTGTTTCTTGCATCTTCAATCGCCTGTGGCACGATCTCAACGCCATAAACTTTCTTTGCCTTCTGCGCCAAAAAGAGTGAAATCGTTCCGATTCCGCAGTATAAATCCCAGGCAGTTTCATTCCCCTGAAGCCCTGCATATTCCAAAGCCATTCCATAAAGTTTTTCTGTCTGAACAGGATTTACCTGAAAGAATGATAATGGTGAAATCTGATATTTTACATTTCCAATATAATCTGTGATGTAACCCTGTCCCCATAAAATACGGATTTCTTTGCCCATGATTACATTTGTATTTTCACGGTTTATGCTGTATGTGATACTCGTCATCCCCGGAATTTTCACTAACTTATCCACAAGTTTTTCAGATTTCGGAATTTTATCCCCATTTACCACCAGACATACCATGATTTCCTTTGTGGAAAACCCGTATCGAATGAGTACGTGGCGGACAAGCCCTCTCTGCGTTGCCTCATCATACGCAGAAATATGATTTTCGTTCATAAAATCAACGATGATTTTTAAGATTTCTTGATTCACATCCACGCCAAGCGCACATTCCATATTTGGAATGATCGAATGTGTTCTTCCCGCGTAAAATCCGGTTACGATATCGCCTTCCTTATTTGTTCCGATCGGGAATTGCGCTTTATTGCGATACTGAAATGGATCTTCCATTCCACAAATCGGTTCCATCACCGTATCAAGAAATTCTGGCGAAAATCCTCCGATACGTTCCAGATTGCCATATACTTTTTTTGCCTTAAATTCTAACTGTGCTTCGTAAGAAAGCTCTTGAATCTGACAACCGCCGCACTGACGCGCTACCGGACATCTTTTATCCACACGATAAGGCGATGCATCCAAAATTTTCAACATTTTTGCATAAGCATAGTTCTTTTTTGGCTTTGTGATCACAGCTTCCACCGTATCTCCGATCAAGGCATCTTTTACAAACAGCGTATAGCCGTCCACTTTGCCGATCCCTTCTCCGCTCACACCGATATCTTCTATTTTTACTACAATTTTTTCATTCTTCTTCATAAACTCAATATCCCCTAAGTCCAATTTAGGACGTAGCAAAATTCCTTTTACCACGTCCCTTTTTCATTCCAACTAATCTTAAATACTCGTCTTTCTTAAATTTGATTCAAACAGCTTATTAAATCCAAGCCATTCTGTATTGTCTTTGTCTTTAAAAATCTCTGTCAGCGTCTGAAGCTTTGCATCTGTCGCATCCGCGTAATGAAGCGCCACAGCTTCTGCAAGTGCCGGCTTCTTTGGCGAACCATATTCCAACTCACCATGATGTGCAAGTACGCAGTGCTTCAATTCACTTGCAATCTTTGGCGGAAATCCTTCAATATGACGTACTCCTTCGCTGATCATCTCAACGCCCATAACGATGTGTCCGATAAGCTGCCCATCATCTGTATAATCATTTTCTGGAAAACTCGATAATTCCTTTGTCTTACCGATATCATGGAAAATCGCTGCTGTGTATAACAAGTCTTTGCTCAATAATGGGTAAGCACTCAGATAATATTCACACATTTTCACAATGCTTAGTGTATGTTCCAGCAAACCGCCTGCAAATCCATGATGCACACTCTTAGCAGCTGAATGTGATTTAAACACTTTGATAAATGCTTCGTCTTTTACAAAATAATATTCCAACAATTGGCTCAGATATTTGTTCTCTACTTTTTTGATATAAGAGAGCAGTTCTGCATACATGTCTTCCACATTTTTTTCACTGGTTGGCATGTAGTCTGCTGCATTGTATTCGTCTTCGTATGGTTTGCGAAGCTGCTTGATGTTCAGCTGTAAATTGTTATTGTAGCTGATCACTTCACCAAATACTTCTACAAAATCCATCTCATCATAATCTGCGATCCCGCCTGAATTCGGATCCCATACTTTTCCATCCAGAGTTCCTGTCTTGTCCTGCAAAATCAGATTGTCGTATGGTTTCCCATTTCTCGTCTCTGCTGAACGTTTTGATTTGCATAAATAGATGGATCTGATTGTGTCCCCTTCTCGTAATGTATTAATAAATCTCATACTATTCCTCTTTTCATTTATTGTTTAATTCCAATCGTCACACCGAATTTCACATCCACATAATTCTCTGTGGCGCGTCTTTGTCCTGTAAATGTGACTGTCTTGCCTGCTTCCAGTTCCAGGATCATGTTGCGGAATCCAGACAACGAATTGATGCTCTCGCCCGAAATTGCAAGAATTACATCACCACTTTGTATACCTGCCTTCATCGCCGGAGAATCCACTTCTACTTCTTCCACATAAAGTCCCTCTGGGATTCCATATATTTCTGACATCTCTTTTGTAACCATCGTTCCAATCACACCTGCATATGGAACATTCTTTCCATTGGACATCAATTCAATCTCGCTTTTGATAGAAGAAATCGCAATCGCACTCAACGTATATGCATATCCCTTTTCGAAAAGATTTGAATCAATGATCCCAATCAGGTTTCCTTTTATATCAAAGATAGCCCCGCTTGCCTCTGAAACTCCCGGCATATCTGTAATAATCATGCTATATTTTCCATCTGCGCTGATGATTTCCTGATTCACAGAACTTGCTGTCCCATATCCAATACCATCATTTTTACCAAATGGCGCTCCAACTGCGATCAAAGTCTTGCCCTGCTGCAATGCATTGGAATTTCCCAATGTTGCTTTTTTGATATAATCCATGGTTGCTTCTGAAATTCCGGTCTTGGCAACACTAAAGATTGCAGTATCTGTCTTCATATCTTTCTGTTTTACAACAGACTCGTGTGCAGAACCATCTGCAAATTGCACCTGAAACAATTGTGCCTCGCTCATACTGGAATATTTCGCCAGGATCAATAACTCTCGTCCATTGTCCGCTATGATCACACCGGATGTGTAGTATGGGGTAACATTGCGTTCATCTTCCCAGCTCTCATCCTGACTGATACCCTTGATCTGTACCATGCACTTTTCTGCCTCTAAAGCAACGTCTGTCAGTGCACTGTAAAGTTCCTGATAATCCTCAATTGTCAGTTCTTCTGAAGTGGTCTCCTCTACATCCTCCGATTCCTCGATCTGCTCTACTTCTTCATCCTGTGGAATCTTAATCTCTTCCGATTCTTTTAAAAATGTAGTCTCTGCCCACGGTTTCAATGCAAAAAAACCAATGCACGCTGCAAGTCCAAATACAATTCCTCGCCCTACAAGTTTTAAAAGTATCTTCGCAGCCTTTTTCCAGCTCCATCCTTCATCTTTGATACTTTCTTGCATAAAAGAATAATTTTCTTTTTCCTGCTCTGGTCTGTGTTCAGTACCCATGTGCATTTCTCCTTCTACATATATTTCCCGTATAGTATACAATATTTCTTCTTTTCTTTGCAACTCAAATAGGGTAAAATGTATCTAGGGTGATAAATGAATGAATGAAAAAACTTTAATAAAATTAGAATATGACAAAATTATCGAACTTTTGGTAGATCAGGCATCTTCCGACAGTGGAAAAAGACTTTGCAAAGCACTGAAACCGATGACTGATTTAGAAGAAATCAATACAGCTGAAGAACAAACTGCTGCCGCCTTTACGAGAATCGTAAAAAAAGGACGGCTTTCTTTTAGTGGCTGCTGCTCTGTAGAAGACTCTATGAAGCGTCTGGAGATTGGTGCAGCACTCAGCGCTACAGAATTACTCCGTATCTGTAAGATTCTGGAAGTAGCGGGACGCGCCAAATCCTATGGCCGCCACGATACTGTGGATGAACTGGCAGACTGCCTCGATGCATATTTCGAGCAATTATCCCCAGTCACTCCACTTTCTACTGAGATCCGCCGCTGCATTATATCCGAAGAAGAAATCAGCGATGATGCCAGCAGTACATTAAAGCACATCCGCAGAAGCATTGAATCGATCAATGATAAAGTACATTCGACTTTGATCGGGCTTGTAAATGGTTCGCTTCGCAGCTATCTGCAGGACCAGATCATTACTATGCGCGGTGATCGTTACTGCATTCCTGTCAAGGCAGAATACCGCAGTCAGGTCAACGGTATGATCCACGACCAGTCTTCTTCTGGCTCAACACTTTTTATTGAACCAATGGCGATCGTAAAACTCAACAACGACTTAAAAGAGCTTTACGGAAAAGAGCAGGAAGAGATTCAGGTAATTTTAGCAAGACTCAGCGAAGATGTCGCTGCATATATGGATCAGATCCGCACCAATTACAAAATCCTGAGCGAACTCGATTTTATATTTGCCAAAGGAATGCTTGCCCTCTCTATGAACGCAAGCAAGCCTGTATTTAATACAAAAGGATATATTCACATCCGCGAAGGACGCCATCCTTTACTGAATAAGAAGACCGTTGTTCCTATCACGATCACACTTGGCGATGCGTTTGACCTTTTGATCGTCACAGGACCAAATACCGGAGGTAAGACAGTTTCTCTGAAAACAGTCGGTCTTTTCACACTGATGGGACAGTCAGGACTTCATATTCCTGCTTTGGACCGCTCTGAACTTGCGATTTTTGAAAATGTATATGCAGACATCGGAGATGAGCAGAGTATTGAGCAGAGCCTCAGTACCTTCTCTTCCCATATGACCAACATCGTTTCCTTCTTACAGGATGTAGATGAACGTTCTCTGGTACTGTTTGATGAGCTGGGAGCAGGAACTGATCCTACAGAAGGTGCCGCACTTGCTATTGCCATTCTTTCTTATCTGCACGAAAGAGGCATTCGTACTATGGCAACGACTCACTACAGCGAATTGAAGGTATTTGCACTTTCTACCCCAGGCGTAGAAAATGCATGCTGCGAATTCAACGTAGATACACTTCGTCCTACCTATCATTTATTGATCGGTATTCCTGGAAAGAGTAATGCTTTTGCAATTTCAAGCAAACTTGGACTTCCAGACCACATTATCGAAAGTGCCAAGACCCATCTTTCGGAACAGGACGAATCTTTTGAAGACTTACTTGCGGATCTGGAAAATAACAGACGTACTATCGAAAAAGAACAGGCTGAGATTTCTTCTTACAAACGTGAAATCGAACAATTAAAACAAGAGCTTCACGCCAAACAGGAAAAACTGGATGAACGCAAGGAACGTATCATCCGCGAAGCAAACGAAAAAGCGGCTGCCATCCTGCGCGAAGCAAAAGAACTGGCAGATGAAACTATGAAACAGTTCCGTAAATTCGGCAAAGAAAATGTCTCTGCCGCTGAACTGGAAAAAGAACGTGAACGTCTCCGTCAAAAACTGGAAAAGACACAGGCAAAACAGAAACTGGAAAAGAAGAAACCTTCCAAACAACACAAACCAGGTGATTTCCATCTTGGTGATTCTGTAAAAGTTCTGAGTCTGAACCTAAAAGGCTCTGTAAGCTCTCTTCCAGATGCCAAGGGCAATCTGTTCGTACAGATGGGAATTCTTCGTTCACAGGTGCATATCTCTGACCTTGAAATTATTGATGAACCTTTATCTGCAACAGAAAAGCAGTACCACCGTACTTCTACAGGAAAGATGAAGATGAGCAAATCCATGAGTGTCAGCCCTGAGATCAATCTGCTCGGCAAGACGGTTGACGAAGCAATCGCAGAATTGGATAAATATCTGGACGATGCCTACCTCTCACACCTTAGTCCTGTAAGAATCGTACACGGAAAGGGAACTGGCGCACTCAGAGCCGGTGTACACAATTATTTAAAACGTCAAAAACACGTAAAATCATATCGACTCGGCTCCATCGGCGAAGGCGATGCCGGAGTCACAATTGTTGAATTTAAATAAAAGGAGGGAAATATGGTTACTAAACAAAAAATCCTCATCGTAGACGACGATGAAAATATCGCAGAATTGATTTCTCTTTATTTAATGAAAGAATGCTTCGACACAATGATGGTTCACAATGGTGAAGAAGCACTAAGAGCATTTGACAGCTATTCACCAAATCTGGTTCTTTTAGATTTGATGCTGCCTGGCATCGACGGTTATCAGGTATGCCGTGAAATCCGTACAAAATCAAACACTCCGATCATCATGCTTTCAGCAAAAGGCGAAGTATTTGATAAAGTGCTCGGTCTGGAACTCGGTGCAGATGATTATATCATCAAACCATTTGACTCAAAGGAATTGGTTGCACGTGTGAAAGCAGTACTGCGCCGCTATCAGCCAGCAAAAGCAGAGGCTCCTGCTGCAAATAAAACAAAATGTGTCAACTACCCTGGCATTGAAATCAATCTGACCAACTATTCCGTTATCGTAGATGGCAACAATGTAGATATGCCGCCAAAAGAATTAGAATTATTATATTTCCTGGCCGCTTCACCTAATCAGGTATTTACACGAGAACAGCTCCTGGATCAAATCTGGGGATATGAATACATTGGAGATACCAGAACTGTTGATGTTCATATCAAACGTCTCCGTGAAAAAATCAAAGACCATGAAAGATGGAGCCTTGCTACTGTCTGGGGCATTGGTTACAAATTCGAGGTGAAGTAACATGCGCAGTACCTTGTATATTAAATTCATTATTGTATACATTGTATTTGGATTTCTTTCTATTTTTTGTGTTGCATCCATCACATCGGAATCGATGTTAAACCGTTTAGAAAAAGAGACTTCGTCGGCCATGTACCGCGAAGCCTCTCTTATGTCTTCCAAGTATCTGCCGCAATATTTTTCCAACGATCTGACTATCTTTGATGTTTACAATCAGCTTTCCGGAATGCGTGATTATACAAATGCAGATGTCTGGTTTGTAGAGCGCGATGGTACATTACTTACTTCTGCCTCTTTAAGCGGACATCCTTCTGCACCATTGTCTATTGATGATTTTAATCCCGCAGAAAACGGCAGTTCTACCTATACAATTGGTACTTATCATGATTTCTTTACCGAAGACATGATCACAGTTATCACACCCGTCACTTCCGGATTTAGTACAGATGGCTATCTCTTGATCCATAAACCTTATGCCGATCTTGTGAATGAACGGGACACTTATCTTACACCGGTTTATATCACAGTGGTAGTAATTTACCTGCTTTCTTTCATGATTTTGATCGCGTTTCAGTTTTTGGTATATCAGCCTCTGCGAAAGATCACAGAAGCTGCCCAGCAATATGCCAAGGGAAATCTGGAGTATGAGATTCCGATCACAACTCAGGATGAGATTGGGTATCTCTCGGCATCCCTGAACTATATGTCAACCCAATTGCGTGATATGGAGGACTACCAGAAGAAATTCATTGCAAATGTCTCTCATGACTTCCGCTCTCCGCTGACTTCTATCAAAGGATATCTGGAAGCGATGGCTGACGGTACGATCCCTGTAGAAATGCAGGCCCGTTATTTTAAGATTCTTTTGTTTGAGACAGAACGTCTTACAGACCTTACACAAGATCTGCTGACTCTGAACGAGTTTGACACCAGAAATCTTCTTCTGGACTATTCTTCTTTCGACATACATGAGGTCATCAAAAATACTGCCTCTTCTTTTGAAGGCACTTGCCGCAGCAAGCTGATCACTCTGGATCTGGTCTTCGCATCGAAAGTATTATATGTCAGTGCAGACAAGCGAAAAATCCAGCAAGTTCTCTATAATCTGTTGGATAATGCGATCAAATTCAGTCCCGATGACTCTCTGATCACGATAGAGACTACCGAACGAAATGGCAAAGTCTATGTTGCTGTCAAAGACAACGGAATCGGAATTCCAAAGAAATCCCTTACAAAGATCTGGGATCGTTTTTATAAGACTGACTTATCTCGTGGAAAAGACAAAAAAGGAACGGGACTTGGGCTTTCCATCGTAAAAGAGATCATTCAGGCCCATAACGAAAATATTAATGTAATCAGTACCGAAGGAGTCGGAACAGAATTTATCTTTTCACTCAAAAAGGAGAAATAAAAAAAAAGATTGCGAGTATACGCAATCTTTTTTTATTTAAATCTTTTGATTTTCTTATGCTTCTTCGATAGCTTCAACTGGACATTGAGCTGCACATGCTCCACATTCTACACATGTATCAGCGTCGATTTCGTAGTGAGCTGCTCCTTCAGAAATAGCTTCAACTGGACATTGAGCTGCACATGCTCCACAGCTTACACAAGAATCTGTAATAACGTATGCCATATATGTATCCTCCTTTTCGAATTTATCAGGCTTCACTACCTGACCTTTCATTCATTTTAATACAATTTCGGAAAATATACAAGCAATTTTCATGTTTTGAATCAGATACAATTTCTATTTTTTCTTATGCTCTTTGTATGCCTGAAGGATAATATTTTTAGCCGCAACTGCTTCCTGTTTTGTAGCTTCCCGTGTATCTTTTAATGGATAATCCATTTTCAGATTTTCATATTTTACTTTCCCCATGGAATGATATGGAAGCACATCCAATGCCTTTACATTATCCAGTGTCGCCATAAATTCACCCAGGCGCTCCAGATAATCTTTATATAAAGTAATTCCCGGAACAATTACGTGTCGGATCCAGACCGGAATATTCTTCTCATTCAGATATCTTGCAAATGCCAGGATTCTCTCGTTGGAATGGGATGTCAGGATTTTATGTTTTTCCTCATCAATATGCTTGATATCCAGCATAACAAGACTGGTCACTTCCATCAGTCTGTCGATTTTCTTCATTGCTTCTTCATTTGCAGGCTGAAACATAATTCCAGATGTATCAAGACAAGTATGCACACCCTCTTCATGAAGTTTTGTAAACAATTCCGTCAGGAAATCTATCTGCATCATCGGCTCTCCGCCAGTTACCGTCACACCACCGTTTTTATAAAATGGAAGATTGCTATAAAACTTTGACAATGCCTCATCTACCGTCATCTGTGTCCCAATGCCTGGCTCCCATGTGTCTGGATTGTGGCAATACTGACATCTCATCGGACATCCCTGAAAGAAAATTACATATCGAAGACCAGGTCCGTCTACAGTACCGCAGGTCTCTATTGAATGAATATATCCTTTTGTCATCTTTTCTGCCTCCTAACCACAATATTTTCTTCCTATTAGTATAAAACAGGAGATGGAAAATATCCATCTCCTGTATAAAAATTTCAACTAACTTGTCTTTTCAGAATTACATTTCTTCGTGGAAAGTACGTGAAATAACGTCGTCTTGTTGTTCTTTTGTAAGTTTAATAAAGTTTACTGCATAACCAGAAACACGTACTGTTAATTGTGGGTAGTTTTCTGGATGTTTTTGAGCATCTAATAATGTTTCTCTTGTAAATACGTTAACATTTAAGTGATGTCCACCTTGTTCTACGTATCCATCTAACATATTCACTAAGTTGTCAATTTGTTGTTGGTTTACTGCCATGTCAAATTCCTCCTTATTTTTTCTATATATTAATTATACTATACATTCAATCGTGAAGCACAGATTATTCAGCATCAACACTGTCTAAAATGTTAGGAATGTTGCATGCTAAATCTTTGCAATCACCAAGATCTACATCGATGTCACCAACAAAGATTTGATCTTCTTTTCCAAGAGCTCCTGGAATGATTGAGAATGTATTTGAGATACCATCTTGAGCATGTCTGAATGGAATCTTAGCAACAGAAGCAAGTGAAGCTAAAGCGCCGTGAGTATCACGTCTGTGCATTGGGTTAGCACCTGGTGCTAATGGTTCTCCAAGTTTTCTACCATCTGGTGTGTTACCTGTCTTCTTACCATATACAACGTTTGAAGTAATTGTAAGGATTGACATTGTTGGTACACCGTGACGGTATGTGTGGTGTTTACGAATCTTATCCATGAATGTACGAACTACTAATACTGCTAATTCATCTACATCATCATCATCGTTACCATATTTAGGGAAGTCACCTTCTACTTCGTAATCTACTACTAATCCGTCTTCATCACGAATTGGTTTTACTTTTGCATATTTGATAGCACTTAATGAGTCAGCTACTACTGAAAGACCAGCAATACCTGTTGCGAAGTAACGTTTTACTTCTCTGTCATGAAGAGCCATTTGGATTTTTTCGTAGCAGTATTTATCATGCATGTAGTGGATGATATTTAATGTATTTACATAGAGGTTTGCTAACCATTCCATCATAGCATCGAATTTTTCCCATACATCATCAAAGTCAAGAACGTCACCTTCTACTGCACGGTATTTTGGTCCAACCTGAACTTTTGATTTTTCATCAACACCACCGTTGATAGCGTATAATAAACATTTTGCAAGGTTTGCACGAGCTCCGAAGAATTGCATTTCCTTACCAACTCTCATTGAAGATACGCAGCAAGCGATAGCGTAGTCATCACCGTGTGTTGCACGCATTAAATCATCGTTTTCGTATTGGATTGAAGATGATTTGATTGACATCTTAGCACAGTATTCTTTGAATGCTCTTGGAAGTCTTGTTGACCAGAGTACTGTTAAGTTTGGTTCTGGAGCTGTACCAAGGTTGTCTAATGTGTGTAAGTAACGGAATGATGTCTTTGTTACTAATGGACGACCATCGATACCAACACCACCGATTGATTCTGTTACCCATGTAGGGTCACCTGAGAATAATGCATTGTATTCTGGTGTACGAGCAAATTTTACAAGACGTAATTTCATAATGAAGTGGTCAATGTATTCTTGTGCTTGTTCTTCTGTGATCAATCCTCTTTCAAGGTCACGTTGAATATAGATATCGATAAATGTTGATGTACGTCCAAGGCTCATTGCAGCACCGTTTTGTTCTTTTACTGCTGCTAAGTAACCGAAGTATAACCATTGAATTGCTTCTTTCGCGTTTGCAGCTGGTTGTGTAATATCGAATCCATAGATTCTACCTAATTCCGCTAATTCGCCAAGAGCACGGATTTGTTCTGATAATTCTTCACGAAGACGGATGTTTTCACCTGTCATTCTTACTAATGAAGTTGCAAGCTGTTCTTTCTTGTCTTCAATCAATTTGTCTACACCGTATAAAGCTACACGACGGTAGTCACCGATGATACGTCCACGTCCGTAAGCATCTGGAAGACCTGTGATGATACCAGATTTTCTAGCTGCTCTCATTTCTGGTGTGTATGCATCGAATACACCTTGGTTGTGTGTTTTTCTATATTTTGTAAAGATTTCTACTACTTCTGGATCAACTTCATATCCGTTTTCTTTACAAGCATTTTGTGCCATACGGATACCACCAAATGGTTGAAGTGAACGTTTAAAAGGCTTGTCTGTCTGGAAACCTACGATAGTTTCTAAGTCTTTATTTAAATATCCAGGACCATGTGATGTGATACCAGAAATGATCTTTGTATCCATGTCTAAAACACCGCCAGCTTCGCGTTCTTGTTTGCTAAGCTCCATTACTTGTTCCCAGAGTTTTGTTGTAGCTTCTGTTGGTCCTGCCAAGAAAGAGTCATCACCGTCATATGGTGTGTAGTTTTCCTGAATGAAGTTACGTACGTTGATTGATGTACGATTCCAACGGCCTGGTTTAAAACCATCCCAGTTTGAATGCCATTTTCTTTCCATAAGATAAATCCCCCTTGATTTAAATATAATGCTGTTAATCTTTTTTAACCTTTTATTATTATATATTAGTTAATTTTTTAACGCAACCACTATATTTTGATATTTTGTATAAAATCTTGTACACTATTCTTATCTTTCGTAAAATTTAAGAATTTTTTTTACCATTTCTTAATTCCATGGTGTATAGTGGAATATAGTAATGACTGGAGGTAAAAATCATGAATAAGAAATTAAGATTACTTGCACTTACACTTGGTATTGCCCTCACCTGCTGTTGCTGTAACAATACGGCTTCCGATGATGACAAGCAACCCTCAGTTTCAAACAATGAATCTAATGTAAATACACAAAACGAGAACCAGAGCAAGCTGGATGCATTAAGACCATCTGCTTACAGCAGTGTTGATGATCTTGTCCTTGAACCAGGTTCTTGCATTTCTATTATAGGTAGATACGATGAAGGAAGCTACTGGGAAGAAGTGGAAAAGGGTGCGAAACAGGCGATTGAAGATATCAACACAGCACTTGGATACAAAGGCGATGACAAAGTCAAGCTGAGCTTCAGTTCTCCTGATGTATGCGATGATGTTGATGAGCAGATCAATATTCTGGATGAAGAATTAGCACGATATCCAATTGCAATCGGTATTGCCGCAATCGATACAACTGCATGCGCTGTACAATTCGACCTTGCCGCTGAAAACAGTATTCCAATCATCACATTTGACTCTGGAAGCGATTATCAGAACATCACCGCACATATTTCTACAGATAATATAGAAGCTTCTGAAACTGCTGCCACACAGCTTTGCACATTGATGGGCGGAACTGGTGAAGTCGCTGTCTTCGTACAAGATTCTTTATCTATGACAGCAAAGGACCGCGAGCAAGCATTCATCGATAAACTGAAAGCAGATTATCCAGATATCTCAGTCGTAGATATTTATCATCTGGATGAATTAGAAGATATGGCAAAACAAATTGCAGAAGAGAAAAATGCTTCTCTTGAAGAAGGGGCAGAAGAAATCGATCCTTCTACATTTACACAAGAAGATATAATCCAATATATCTTAGAAAAAAATCCAAATTTAAGTGCAGTTTATACTACAAATTTAGATGTTACTCAACTGGTTGCCAAAGTACTTACATCACTTGAAAGAGATGATTTATACTTTGTCGCATTTGACGGCGGAGAAGAACAATTGGCACTTCTTGAAAATGAAGTAGTTGATGGTCTGATCGTTCAAAATCCATACGCAATGGGCTATGCAACTGTTGTTGCTGCAGCCAGAACAGTATTAGACCTTGGCAACGAAGCTGTGATCGACAGCGGATATACATGGGTGACAAAAGCAAACATGGCAGATGCTGAAATTGCCAAAATGTTATATTAACAATCAAAATGAAAGTCTCGACGATGTCGGGACTTTTTTTGCGTTTGAAACTAGCGGTTTCTAGGGGAATTTTTAGAAAGTAAATATGCCTTCTGTTTCCCGGGGGAATTTTTAGAGGAAACATGCCCTCAGTTTCCCGGGGGAATTTTCACTGCTCAAGATACTTGATTTTCTTAAAAAAGAGTATTTTAAAGTATATTTTCTCCACAAGTGAAAATAAGCATGTTTTTTGTATCCCTTAAACTTGCTTTAAGTATCTTGATACTTAATTTCCTCCACCAGAAACTTGCTTCCCCCTTTCGAAGACATCGGTTGTCGGAATTTGACGTATGATTTTTTGCAAGTTTCCCTTCATCTTATGATATGATATACGTGTTACATAAAACTGTTCAGTCTAAACTTCATTCTGAAGCCTTTCTGAACTGTAAATACGAAATATGATATAGGGGGCATTTTGTATGGGCGAAGTTCATTATATGATTTCAGAAGCCGCCAAACGTGTAAGTGTTGAAACTCACGTTCTCAGATACTGGGAAGAAGAGTTAGACCTCTCCATCGGCCGCACTGAAATGGGACATCGATACTATACAGAAGAGGACGTACAGCTATTTAACTGTATCAAGGAACTAAAAGAGCAAGGCATGTTACTAAAAGACCTAAAGGGACTGATTCCGGACATGCTTCGCACCAGAGAAAAATTACGCTTACAAAAAGCAGAAAAGATACTGGTTCCAAAACAAGAAGAAGAGAAAGCACCCGCTGAAGCACCAAAACTCACTCCGATCCAGGAGGCCTTACTCGAAAACAATAAACTTCTGGAGAACTCCATCAGTCTGGCCGTTTCAAAAGCTGTCATTACTGAGATGGACTTCCTTTTCCAGGCCAAAGAACGTCAGGAAGAAGAACGCTATAAAAAACTGGACTGTCTGATCCGACAGCAGCAGACACTTCGAAAAGAATCTGCCCGATCTGCACCACTCAAAAATTTCCGCAGACTTTTCGAAATGTAAATTCAAAATCCCCACTGAAATCCAAAGCGACAACACTTTGAATTCCGGTGGGGATTCTTTTTCTACCTGCTCTTTATGGAACTATGTATTATTCATCTAAATCAGCAAGCATTTGTTCCAACTCATCGATGGATCTGTTTCTTAATACTTATTTTCCGCCTTTCTGCGAAAGGCACCGATGGGGTTATGAAACCCGTTG
>CAZUVY010000038.1:0-25604 GCA_964623905.1 uncultured Faecalimonas sp. | reverse complement strand
GGTGTCTTCTGGTCAAGTGCTTCTCCTGTATAAGAACAAAATGCAGTCGGAATATAAAGGATTGCACCTTCTCCAGTTGCATCTTTCTTAATAAATGCCGGTGAAGTACAGTCCCATGCAGTATAACCTCTTGCTTCAAATGTTGCACGAAGACCGCCTGAAGGGAACGATGAGGCATCTGATTCGCCTTTGATCAATTCTTTTCCTGAAAATTCCATCAAAACTTTTCCATTTGATTTTGGTGCTGAAATAAATGCATCATGCTTTTCTGCTGTAGCACCTGTCAAAGGCTGAAACCAGTGTGAATAATGTGTGGCTCCTTTTTCAATTGCCCATTCTTTCATCTCATGTGCAACGACATCTGCAATGGAAAGTTCTAATTCCTTTCCTTCCTGAATTGTACGTTTTAATTCTATATAAACTTTCTTTGGCAAGCGTGCCTGCATAACAGAGTCATTAAATACATTTTCTCCAAAAATATCTACAACATCTAATACTTCGCTCATACTGCTATCCTTTCTTATTTATAAGTCTTTCTTCTTTATATGAACTAAAATAACCTAATTCCTTATAAATTGCAAGAAAAAAGAGTCCGCAAAAAGCGAACTCTTTTATTTTTTATAATTAAGCTTTGTTTACTGATCCGAATAATTCCATTTTAGCTTTTACTGTAGCTTTGATTGCTTCAGCACCTGGAGCTAATAATTTACGTGGGTCATATCCTTTTCCTTGTAAATCTTTTCCAGCTTCTACATATTCACGTGTAGCTGCTGCGAATGCTAATTGACATTCTGTGTTAACGTTGATCTTAGCAACACCTAAGTCGATTGCTTTTTTGATCATGTCATCAGGAATACCTGTACCACCGTGAAGTACTAATGGCATTTCACCTGTTAATTGTTGGATTGCATCTAATGTTTCGAAGCTTAATCCTTCCCAGTTTGCTGGGTATTTTCCGTGGATGTTACCGATACCTGCTGCTAACATATCAACGCCTAAATCAGCGATTGCTTTACATTCGTTAGGATCTGCACATTCACCTTTACCAACTACACCGTCTTCTTCTCCACCGATTGCTCCAACTTCTGCTTCAAGTGACATACCTTTTTCTGCACAAATTGCAACTAATTCTTTAGTCTTAGCAACGTTTTCTTCGATTGGATAGTGTGAACCATCGAACATGATTGAAGAGAAACCAGCTTCGATACATTTCATACATCCTTCGTAGCTGCCGTGGTCTAAGTGAAGAGCTACTGGAACTGTGATTTTTAATTCTTCAAGCATTCCATTAACCATTCCAACAACTGTTTTGTAACCACACATATATTTTCCAGCACCTTCAGATACACCAAGGATAACTGGTGAGTTACATTCTTGAGCTGTTAATAAGATTGATTTTGTCCATTCTAAGTTGTTGATATTGAATTGACCTACTGCATAATGACCTGCTTTTGCTTTATCAAGCATTTCTTTTGCTGATACTAACATACTAATACCTCCGAAATTTTGAAAATTTTATCTGTAATTCCTTATTATGTAATTACTTTCTCTCACATTATAACTCATCTTTGTGAAAAAGCAAACAAAATTTTATCCTTTAAACATTGTTACGTATGCCTGAACTGTAATATAGATCATTACAACCGGCAAAATGAAGTTCAAATAGAACTTATATGCCTTGGAAGCAGGGAATTTAAGCCCGTCTCCAGCATTGGCTTCTTTCAGGAAATTGTCCCATCCCCATCCATATCTTGTCACACAGAACAAAATATAAACAACAGAACCAAGCGGCAATAAATTGTTGCTGACAGCAAAATCTTCGAAATCCATAACACTCATTCCTAAAATTGTAAATGAAGACCAGTCTGTCATACCTAAAATACATGGTAAACTTAAAAGGATGATCAGGATACCATTAATGAATGTAGCTTTCTTTTGTGACCATCCAAGAATCTCTCTTGTACATGCGATAATATTCTGGAATACCGCGATAACTGTTGAAAGTGCTGCAAAAGTCATGAATAAGAAGAATAAAGATCCCCATAATCTGCTTCCTGCCATCTCGTTAAATACGTTTGGAAGTGTAACAAATACCAGACCTGGTCCTTCTCCCGGATTCACTCCGAATGCAAAGCATGCAGGGAAAATAATCAATCCTGCCATGATCGCAACAGCTGTATCCAATAATAATACGCTGAGTGCTTCTCCTGCTAATGCTTTTTCTTTTCCGATATAGCTTCCGAAAATAGAAAGTGCACCAATACCAATACTAAGTGTAAAGAATGACTGTCCCATGGCAGCAAAGATTACTTCTCCAATACCAGCTTCCTGCACTTTTGAGACATCTGGTTTCAGATAAAACTCAAGTCCTTCTATCGCATTTGGAAGCGATAATGCACGTACTACTAATACGATCATTAATCCAAGGAGACATAACATCATCGGTTTTGTAATCTTTTCTACTCCTTTTTCCAATCCAAAGGAACAGATCACAAGGCCAATGATACTGATTGCTATCATCCAGAAGATCATCTCATTGCGGTTGCTTGTGAGTTCTCCGAAAATGCTGGCGATTTTTGCCGAATCAGTTCCCTCAAAAGCTCCTTTCAGCATCTTCACGAAGTATGCAAGCATCCATCCTGCTACTGTTGTGTAAAACATCATCAATAAATAGTTTCCTGCGATTGCAAAATATTTATGAATATGCCATTTTGACCCTTTTGGTTCTAACGCTTCATATGATTTTGCAATACTTTTCTGGCTGGCACGTCCCATTGCAAATTCCATGATAACAACAGGCAATCCCATTGCGATCAAGAAAAACAGATAGATCAATACGAAAATCCCGCCGCCATACTTTCCTGTAATGTACGGAAATCTCCATACGTTACCAAGACCGATTGCGCATCCCGCCGAAATCAGGATAAATCCCAGTCTTGACGAGAACTTTTCTCTCCTTTCCATTTGTAACTAAACTCCTTCCTCTTCGCCATCTTCCATTTGTGGCTCTATCATAATCTGCAACGCCTGTTTTTTGTTGCAGATATGAACATTTTCATGATCTCCCCCGAACTCACCATCCAGTGTCCAGGGAATCTCTCTATTCGATTCAAACGTAATCTTGCTTGCTTTGAATGTATACATATATTCTGTATTAAAACTTTCTATTAAGAGTGCAGTAATGATCTCCTGCAACTCAATTGGATTCTTTGGTCTTTTGATCAATGTAACTTCAAATTCGCCGTCATCAAAAAGAACCTGTTTTCCCATGATACTGCGGAACCCAGCTACTGATTTTGAATTTGTCACCATACCGATCATAAATTCGCCCTCGATGACTTCACCATCATGCGTGATTTTAATATGGTAAGACGGAATGTTGGATAAGCGCTTCGCCCCTTCCAGCACATATGCTGCATGTCCCAGCACATTTTTCAGGTTCTGATCTGTCTGATAAGATACATCGGTAAACAATCCAAACGCCGCAACATATACAAAAATATCGTGGTTGAATGTTCCTATATCACATGCAAACGGTACTCCATTCACCGCCGTATCAGCAGCACTTAGAATATTTCTGGAAATGTGAAGGCTGCTTGCAAAATCATTCGTAGTGCCAGTCGGAATATATCCGATTGGGATACGATTCTTACGCTTCATCATGCCTGTCACTACTTCGTCAAGAGTTCCATCTCCGCCGCTGCATACCACCAGGTCATACCCCTTTTCCATATGCACGATCTTATGATACGCGTCTCTGTAACTTTGTGTCGGATACACGACAACCTCAAATCCAGATTTCACAAAAATATCCAGTACATCTGCAAGTTTTGGCTTTAACAGCCCTTTTCCTGCATTGGGATTATACACAAACAGCATTTTTTTCATATTACTACTTTCCTCCTGCTATGCATTGTGCTTCATCGCTTTAAAGCGCCAAGTTCGAAGTCAAAAAAGAGTGCACTTCGAGCATCCGAAGTGCATCCTGATTATTGTTTATTTAAATATACCTCGATTTCATTTGCTGCTTCTACTTCGTCTTTTCCTTCTGTAACAACAACAATTTCATCTCCGCCGCAAACGCTAAGAGACATCATCCCCATAATGCTCTTTGCATTTACTCTTTTTGTTCCAACTTCTATATGTACCGTACTAGCATATTGGCTTGCTTTTTGTACAAGCATTGCTATTGGACGGGCTTCTAAGCCTTCGCAATTGATAGTTACTGATTTCTTGATCATAATCCTTCCTCCTTGTTCTCCTTCAAACGTTCTGCAATCTCACTCAGTTTTCGAAGTCTATGATTTACCCCAGACTTTCCAAGTGGCGTTGAAAGCAATTCCCCCAATTCTTTCAATGTCGCATTCGGATATTCCAGTCGAAGTTCTGCTATCTCCTGCAGTCCTTCTGGCAATCTCCATAATCCCATATTATCTCGAATGTATCTGATATCTTCCGTCTGCTTTACCGCTGCAGATACCGTCTTATTGATATTGGCAGTCTCACAATTCACCTTTCGGTTTACAGAATTTCGCATCTCCTTCAAAATACGTATATTCTCCATCTCCATCAATGCAACAGTTGCTTCCATTACATTTAAAAGGTCCACGATCTGTGCTCCTTCTTTCAGATATACGACATATGATCTTTTACGGACGATTACCTTTGCATCCAATCCAAAACTATTGATGATCTCCCGAAGCTGTTCAGCCTTCTTGCTGGCTGCACACACAATCTCAATATGATAAGATTTCTCCGGATTGCTGACAGAGCCTGCTGCAAGAAACGCGCCCCTGATAAATGCTCTCTTACAACAGCTGTGCTGTATCACCATATTCTTCACAGTTGATAATTCTTCCGCAATTTCTCCATTCTGATCAATCAATTTCGACGCTTGTAAAACCTTCATAGCGCTGTCATGCTGCTTAATCATGACGGTATACGAGATATTGTCATGCATTTTATTTCTCGTGACAAAAGTCTCAACCTCTATATTAAATGTTTTTTTCAATAATGTAAAGCATTTTCTGGCAACAGATATATTTTCTGCGCGAACCTTGATTGAATAGTTTTCTCTGCTGTCGATCGAGATTTTGCCGCACATACTGATAATCGCCGCAATTTCCGCAATCTGACAATGTCTTGCCTCACTCCACTGTCTGGAAAGTTCTTCCTTTACCTTTCCTGAAAATGTTAATTCTTGTTTCATTTTTTCACTTTCTTATAATTTATGTTCTTCTATGCCTTTCTTTTTGCATCTTTCTCAATATCTCGATGCTCAATCTTAATTCCATAATTGTCATCTTTCTGGATTGCTTCATATAACTCATTTGCCAGAGTCACAGAGCGATGCTTCCCGCCGGTACATCCGATTGCGATCACAAGCTGATGCTTTCCTTCTGAAATATAGTTTGGAATCAAAAATTGTACCATGTCTTTCAATTTTTCCAGGAACTCATTGGCCTTTTTATTACCCATGACATATTCCCTGATCGCTGTGTCATTGCCTGTCTGATGACGCAAATGTTCTATATAATATGGGTTTGGTAAGAAACGCACATCAAATACCAGATCTGCATCACTTGGAATCCCATACTTAAATCCAAAAGACAAGATCGTAATATAAATGTTTTTGAACTCCTTATTTTCTACAAAGATTCGATTGAGCTCAATCTTTAATTCTCTTGTCAGCATTGTACTCGTGTCTAAAATATAGTCTGCACGTCTACGCAGAGTCTCTATCTTTTCACGCTCTTTCTCAATCCCCTTATCCACTCTTCCGTCTCCTGCAAGTGGATGTGTTCTTCTTGTCTCTTTATATCGTTTGATCAATACATCATCTCTGGAATCCAAAAACAGAATCTCATATTCAAATCCGGACTGAGTTAACTCATCCAGAATATATTCAAATTCTGAAAAGCTGTGTTTGTTACGAATATCTACCCCAACCGCAATCTTATTGATCTCTTCATTTGGCATTCTTGTCAGCTCTGCCAATTTCGGAATCAATGCAAACGGAAGGTTGTCTACGCAATAATATCCCACATCCTCCAGCATTTTAAGTGCAGTACTCTTTCCCGCACCCGACATTCCAGTTACAATGACAAATCTCATATTCTCTCTTCTCCTAAAAATGTATTTTCAATTTAGAATTCTCCCAGACGTTTTACTTCTGGTTCCAATTCTACTCCAAATTTTTCTTTCACAATTGCAGATACCTGGCGCATCAATTCCATAACATCTGCTGCTGTCGCATTGTCCTTATTGATCACAAATCCGCAATGCTTTTCTGATACCTGCGCTCCTCCTACCTGAAAACCGCGAAGTCCGGCATCCTGAATTAATTTCCCTGCAAAATATCCTTCTGGTCTTTTGAAGGTACTGCCTGCACTTGGATATTCAAGTGGCTGTTTTGATGTTCTCTGGAAACGAAGTTCATCCATTCGCTGCTTAATGGCTTCTTTATCACCAGCTTCCAGACGTATCACAGCTTCCAGTACAATATAATCACGTTTTGCAATGATGCTTGTTCGATATCCCAGTTCAAGCTCATCTTTTTTCAGTTTCAACAGTTCGCCTTCTGGTGTCAGAACCGTCGCTTCTTCTATGATATCTTTTATCTCACCGCCATACGCACCTGCATTCATCACAACTGCACCGCCAAGAGTTCCCGGAATCCCGGAAGCAAATTCAAATCCTGTCAGACCTTGTTCTAAGGCAAGACTTCCTATCTTGGAAAGGAGTGCTCCCGCCTGCGCTTTTATCAGATCTCCTGCAACTTCAATCTTGCTCATCTCTTTATAAATCTGAATGATAACTCCTCGATATCCCTGATCACTCACAAGAAGATTGCTGCCATTTCCCAGAATATAGTATGGCATCTCCTCCTGCTTGCAAAGTGCGATCACGTTCTTTACTTCTTCTACCGTATTTGGTGTCACAAAATAATCTGCATTGCCGCCCACACGAAATGTAATATGTTTTTTCATCGGTTCATCTATATATACGCGTTCTTTCTCGATTGTATCAGTCAACTTTTTGTAAAAATCCATGTTCATCTATCTATTTTCCCCATTATCTTCTTTATTATATGAGCACACTTTCCTGGACATGTCATGCAAATTCCCAGTGCTGTGCTTCATGGCTAAACTGTAACATAAAGTTTTGGCAAATTCAACGGACTCTTGCAAATTCAAATAAAATGCGGTATATTAGTCTGGATATATATTAATTTCATACAAACCAAAGGAGTGATTTTACAAGTGGACACGAGTGCCGCCATACAAATTATTGTATTGATTATTTTATTATTTTTATCTGCCTTTTTCTCATCGGCAGAGACGAGTTTGACAACTGTAAACAAGATTAAGATGCGTTCGTTAGCTGAAGAAGGCGACAAACGAGCAAAGATGGTACTTAAAATTACTGACAACTCATCTCAATTGCTCAGCGCGATTCTGATCGGCAACAACATCGTAAACCTTTCCGCATCTTCCCTGACAACAACCATCGCTTACCAACTGGGTGGTTCTGCTGTTGCGATCGCGACTGGTATTATTACTGTATTAATTTTGATCTTCGGAGAAATTACACCTAAGACAATGGCTTCTATCAATGCAGATAAGATGGCAATGACTTATGCTTATCCAATCCATTTTATCATGGTTATCTTAAAGCCAATCAGTGTAATCATTAATGCTTTATCACGTTGTGTATTCTTTATCCTTCGTGTCGATCCAAATGCGAAATCAGATGCTATGACAGAGACTGAATTACGTACCATCGTGGATGTAAGCCACGAAGATGGTGTGATCGAAGATGAAGAGAAAGAGATGATCTACAACGTATTCGATTTAGGTGATGCAAAAGCAAAAGATGTTATGGTTCCAAGAGTTCATGTAACTTTTGCTGATGTGAACAGTTCTTATACAGAATTGCTGGAGATTTTCCGTGAAGACAAATATACTCGCCTTCCTGTTTACGAAGAGACAACTGATAATGTAATCGGTACAATTAATATGAAGGATTTACTTTTGTTCGATAACACGAAAGAGTTCCATATTCGTGACATCTTGCGTGAAGCATATTTTACTCATGAACATAAAAACATCTCTGAACTTCTTGTAGAGATGCGTCAGGCTGCTTTGAATATTGCCATTGTATTAGATGAATATGGTGAAACTGCCGGTCTGATTACATTAGAAGATATTCTGGAAGAGATTGTTGGCGAAATTCACGACGAATACGATGAGAATGAAGAAGAATCTTTCTACAAAGAAATCAATGAATACGAATTTATCGTAGAAGGTTCTGTAAATCTCGACAATCTGAATGATCGTATCGACCTGCAATTAGAATCTGAAGACTATGATTCTCTTGGTGGATACATTATTGAAAAACTTGACCGTCTTCCAGATGAAAAGGATGAGCTTGTTTTAGAAAACAACGTCCGCATGGTCGTTGATTCTCTTGATAAAAATCGTATCGAAAAAGTACACATTTACTTACCAAAAGATTTTTATAGTAAAAACGAAGATGAGAAATCTAACAATTAAGATTCTTGCATACAAAAGGACTTGCACACGCAAGTCCTTTTACTTTCTTATTCTTCTGTATTTTCAGGTTCTTCTCCTGTCAATTTGAGGATATCTTCTATCTCTTCGATCTCCATGCCCATATAAATAGCCAGTTCGTCAATTGTCACTTTTCTTCCAAGTTCTTCTGTCAGATTCTTGATCGCTTCATCCAATGCGCTCACTTTTTCGATCATCTTCTTATCACGGCTTGATAATTCGGATGTCTCTTCCAAAAGAAGCTGTATACTCTGTCTGATCTGATTGCGAATGACCTCATCTGCTTTTTCTGCTTCACTGATCATCTCTACTCCAAGAACCACTCCCAGATTTCCTTCCTGGATCAAATCTCCAAGAAATATGTCCGGTTGATTCATCGTCTTTGCGATCTCTACCACTTCTGGAAGATAACTTTCGATCAACTGCGACTTAGCATATTCATCTCCAGCTAAAACCTGGCAGATCAACGCACTTTTTGATTCAGCTAAAACATGCTGCACGCCTTCTAGCTCAGCCAGATACTCTTTTAAATAAGCCTTTTCTTCTTCTGTCAGTTCAAGCTCTTCTTTGGCATCCATCTTTACATAACCTTGTACTGCAACCCTTTGTGCCAACAAATAATCAAATACAAGTTCCATCTGTTCTTCAGTCAATGCATCCGGAAAAACTTCTTCCGAAAAATAATCCGTCACCTCTTGTATTGTAATTTTATTTCCATTTTTTTGCGCTATTTCTACTAAACCTTTTAATTTTAGAAGAAACGTTTCTTTTCCACTCATGTCTTCCCTCCGTTTTTTCTTCCTTTCTCCATTATGTCACAATCACAGTAGGATATCCAGCCCTTTTTAATCTTTGCTCCATACTCGTTGCTTCATTTAATGTATCAAACGCTCCTACTCTGACACGGTAAAATCCATCTCCCATCTCGATCCTTGCAGGGAATTCCATTTCCTGTAATTCTTCCAATAAACGCTGCGCATACATCCGGTTTCGGAAGGCTCCTGTCTGCACGGAATAAGAAACTTCCGTTTTTATCGCAGATTGATTCAATGTATCGAGAATTCCGTCTGCAATTGCCTGTGCAATATCCGAAAAATTCTGGTCAAATAGCTGGTTATCTACATCTGAATTGATAAATCCAACCTCTACCAGAACTGCCGGCATTTTTGTTCTTTTCAGAACAACCAGATTTGGTCTGGCCTGTACTCCCAGATTCACAAATCCAACTGTTTCTAACTGCGCATTGATGTTCTGCGCCATCTCATACTTGATTCCCGATTTATCATATACAAGACTTTCTACCCCTGACACAACATTGTCCTGCGGAAATGAATTTCTATGAATCGACACAAAGAAATCGACCTCGGCTTCATTTGCTTCCATTGCCTTCTGATAAGGCGATTCATACACGTCCTCAGTTCTTGTATATTCCACATCAATTCCATTGTTCTGTAAAATTTCTCCAATCGCCAAAGTCAGCCGCAATGCATCATCTTTCTCCTGTCTTCCATTATATACAGCTCCAGGGTCGCTTCCGCCATGCCCTGCATCCAGCATAATTGAATATGGCATTTTATTTCTCCTTCTCTTTCTTCTATATAAAATATGACATCTGAAAACTTTTTGTTCCTTTCCAAATTTATTCATTATATAATATTGGTACTAAGGGAGGCGAATGTTATGTACAAATTAGTTGCAAGCGATTTAGACGGAACACTTTTATTAAACGGCAGTCATCAACTGAATCCTGAGGTTTTTGATCTGATTCTTCGGCTCAGAGAAAGGGGCATTCCTTTTATTGCTGCAAGCGGAAGACAGATTGCAAGTATTCGTAATCTTTTCAGCCCCATCGCAGATAAAATCCACTATATTTCTGAAAATGGCGCTATCTGCCTGATCAACAATGAACTGATCGTGACCGCCGAAATACAGCACGAACTGGCACTTCGCATCTGTCATGAGATTCTAAAAAGAAAAAACTGCAATCTTATTATCAATTGTGTAACGACCAGCTATATCTTTCCAGACGATGAAGATTTTATCTATCATATCCAGCACGAATTGAACAACGACACTACAATCATACAGGACCTGTCAGAAATTCAGGAACCGATCGTCAAAGTTGCTGCTCAGGATCATGCAGATTGTCTCAGTTCTGCAAAATATTTTCATGACCTTTTTTCTTCTGAAATCAAAGTTGTCACTTCCGGAAATGACTGGATCGATTTTGTCCCTTATGGCTGTAACAAAGGGGTCGCACTTCAGACTGCACTGGACAAGCTGGGGATTTGTGCAAAAGATGTCATTGTGTTTGGGGATCAGCAAAATGATCTTGAGATGCTGAAACTTGCCGGCACGAGTTATGCCATGGCAACTGCTTCTTCGGAAGTGAAATCAGCCGCAACTGCTGTAACAGATTCTGTCGAAAAAATTTTAAGAACTATATAAAGGAGAATATTACATATGAATATCGTAGAAAACGCAAACAAATATTTTCAAGAAAAGAAATACAACTGCTGTCAGGCGGTGATCTGTGCATATTGTGACGAATACGGGATCGACGACAGTGCTATTTTCAAACTTACAGAAGGCTTCGGACTTGGTATGGGCGGTTTAAAGGATACATGCGGTGCTGTCACAGGTATGTTTATGGCGATCAGCATGCATAACAGCGCTGGTGACAAAGAAAACCCACGCCAGACTAAATTTCAGACATACGAAGACATCCGCAATGCTGCCGCTGACTTCCAAAACGAGTGTGGATCTATCTTCTGCCGTGACTTAAAAACAGGGGAATCTTTCACTCCATGCAACCGTTGTGTAGAGTACGCTGCAAAGTGCGTTGAAAAATATATTGCAAATTGCAAATAATATCGCTATAATAGCTAATGTAATCGGAGTGTGGCTCAGTTTGGTAGAGCGCTACGTTCGGGACGTAGAGGCCGCGCGTTCGAATCGCGTCACTCCGATTTAGCAAATGCACATAGAAAACGGAATCCGTTCAATGGATTCCGTTTTTCTTTTAAAATTCTTTCTTTTCCATAATCTTGCAAGAGATCAGATAGGAAACGATCAAAAAAACCGCACACACTAAAAATGATACTCCAAATATCATAGATGTTGTAAGCTGCTCCAGTTTCACTAAAAGCGGCATAACGTCTATATCTCCTAACATTTCTTTCAAGACAAATATAACAGCTACAATCACTGCGAAAATCGCCACCATGGCGATACGTCCTTTTTCTGGTCCAAATTTCAGTTCGATCGGCAGTAAAAGTGCCATAAAGATCAGAACGCCAAACACACATTCCAGCACGAAAAAGAATGCATCTGAGGAAAACATATTGTATCCATTTCGAATCGAATCAGCAGCCACAAATAAAAACGCAAGAACAGTACCCGCTGCCACACTCGCAAGGATAAATAAATATTTCTCCAGTGTATACTGCTTTCTCGTGATCGGAAGCGTAAATAAGAACGCATTTCCATTATCAAAAGCATCATAACTAATACTTCCCATTCCGATCATCCCTGTTAAAACAATCGAATATACAACCGGAAATGTAGCATCATTATTGATGATCATCATAAACACTGCTACAATCGCAACAATCCAGATAGAACGAAGCTGATTCTTCATCAACGCAACATCCTTTAAAAATAATCCTTTCATACCTTTTCACCTCGAATCATTAACATTATCATATCGTCAATCGTTCCCTTTTCCATCACAACATCCGGATAGTTCTCTGCATAAAATTGTCTTTCATTTGTAAGGCATCGGTATCCAAACGCCTCTTTTTTGACTTTCAGTAAATATTCTTTATCCATTTTCTCATACTGTGCCGGTGTTGGTTTTAAAATCCCGTACTCTCCTAAAAGAACGTCTGTCTCCTCATGCAGTACAATTTTTCCGTCATGGATCATATAAAAATCATCGCATAGACTTTCCAGATCGCTGGAAATATGTGAGCTGATTAAAATAGAACGTTCTCCGTCTTCCATATATTCCTGCAGAAGTCTCAAAAACTCATCTCGCACGATCACATCCAGTCCAGAAGTCGGTTCATCCAATACAAGTAGTTTCGCCTCATGGCTGATCGCAACCAGAAGTTTCAGTTTTGTCTTCATTCCTGTCGAAAAGTCTTTTATCTTTTTATTCATAGGAATCCCGTACTTCTCACAATATTCCGTAAACTTTCCTGCATCAAACTTTGTATACATTGCATTCAAAACGGGAATTAAATCCTTTACATCCACATAACCTGTAAATCCAGAATCTGCAAGCACAACTCCAATATTCTCTTTATCTTCTTTCGTAAGGTTCTGTGCCTGCTTTCCAAATACTTCTGCCATGCCTCCATCTGTACGGATCAGTCCCAACACAGCCTTAAATGTTGTGCTTTTCCCTGAACCATTCTGGCCTACCAGCCCGGTGATCCTTCCTGGCTTTACTTCCAATGAACAGTTCAGATCAAATCCTTTGTAATGCTTTTCTACATTTTTCAATCGAATCATTCTTTATTCCTCCAATATCAGTGTAAATAATTCCGTCAATTCCGTATCACTCATACCGCAGCTTCTTCCTTTTCGAATCGCTGCTTCCAATTCCGTTTCTACTTCCTTTCTCTTTTCCTCCAACATCAATGCCTGGTTTGCACAGGCTACAAAACTTCCTTTTCCATGTACTGTTACGATAAATCCCTGCTCCTCCAGGGCATCATATGCTTTCTTGACTGTCAGCGCGCTGACTCTCAATTCCTTTGCCAATGCACGAACTGAGGGCAGCATAGTCTCTTCTTTCATACTTCCCTGCATGATTGCCAATTTGATCTGATGTACAATCTGCTCATAGATTGGCTGCATGGATGTATTGTTAATTATGATATTCATGTCACCACCCCTTCTCGATAAACAGTGTATAACAGTATATAACTCTTGTCAATAGTAAATATTAATTTTATGTTTATGCTGAAATTTGGGGAATACTTCGATAAAATAGAAACAAGAATAAAAGACAGGAAAAGGGGATTTTCTATGAAACGATTTTTAGATTGTACTGCATCTGATTTTGATAAAATGACCAAAGAGGAACTGCTTGCTGCCATTGCAGCCAGCGAAGGCAGAATCCTTGTTTGTGAAACAATCGGTGCAATCCAGCCAATGCTTGGCGATGTAACAAACGCAGAATTTGCCGCTGCTATGGGTGCTGATATTATTCTGCTCAATATTTTTGACGTAAACAAACCGTATATTCAGGCACTTCCTAAAACGGAACCAGAAAACGTGATCCGCAAAGTGAAGGAATTGACCGGCCGCCCTGTTGGAATCAATCTGGAACCATTGGAGCAAAATATAGAAAGTGGTGTCGATACCTTGGAAATGTGGCAGCTTTCTTCCGGACGTGCAGCCACTTTGGAAAATGCGAAAAAAGCGGTAGAAATGGGCGTTGATTTTATTGTATTGACTGGCAATCCAGGAATCGGCGTTACCAATGCTGCGATCTTAGATACTCTGAAACTTTATCGCGAGCATCTTGGAAATGATGTTGTATTGGTTGCAGGAAAAATGCATGCATCTGGCATCGTTTCCGAAGGCGGAGAAAATATCATCACAAAAGAAGATGTGACTGCATTTTGCGAAGCAGGAGCAGATATCATCTTGATGCCGGCACCTGGTACTGTTCCTGGAATCACAATGGAATATATCCGCGGTCTCGTTTCTCATACTCATGCACTTGGGAAAATGACTCTGACTGCCATCGGTACTTCTCAGGAAGGTGCAGATATAGCAACGATTCGCGAAATTGCCTTGATGTGTAAAATGACTGGAACAGATATGCATCATTTAGGTGATGCAGGATATGGCGGCATTTCTCTTCCTGAAAACATTTTGGAGTATGGAAAAGTGATTCGTGGCGTCAGACACACTTATCATAGAATGGCGGTTTCAATTAAACGATAAAATTTATTAAGGGTAGTTCGCATAAACGAACTACCCTTTTACTTTTCAACTAATTTTTTGCAATTTTATTTAATGCTTCGTTTAATTCATATTTATCGTCTGCACTGATTGCATTTCCTGCCATCTTCATAAGATTAGCCAGTGTCATCATTCCCATGAATTCTTGCATTTCTTTGCCCATTTCTTTGCCTTCTGGTGAAGCCATAGAAGCCATTGCGCTTCCGCCCATAGCTTTTGCCATAGCTGCCTGAAGGATTGCTGCTGTTTCTGGATTTGCAGCTAATACACTTACTTTATCTTTGATGCTGTAATATCCTTTTGGATAGTTCATCTTCTTTGCTTTACGAGCTGCAACTGCTGCTGGATCATCAAACCAGTTTGCACCTTCATTTCCTTCTGGAAGGTCGTATGCATAATTGTGTTCTGCAACACCGTTTAATGTGATTGTATCTTCTACATCACCAGCTTTTGCTGTAACTGTATTTGCACCATCATTTAATGCAACTGCTTCAAATACTACTGCGTGATCTACTGCTGCTTTTGTTGCAACTTCTACACCATTTACAACTAATGTTACTTCGTCACAGTTTGTGTATACTGTAATATCTCTTTCTTCTGGAGCACGATCAGCAAAACGACGTCCTGCAACGTGTACCATTGGTTCTGTTGTCCAGTATGCTTTGTAAATGAAGAATGCATCTTTCTTTGTCTGACGGTCATATGTTACAAGACCTTTGTTGTTGCGTCCTTTTACACCGCCTTCGTCACGAGCGTCTGCTGCGAAATCGAACATGTTCCATACGTGTGTTGACCATAAATATGGACGTGTTGCGAATGTCTTTAACATTTCATGATGATAGTATGAAGCATATTCTTCTGTATAGTCATGGTTTTCAGGTTCTGCTGAATGCCACATAAGAACGTTTTCTGATCCATATTCAGATACACCAAGTGCTCTGTCTGGATTTAATGCATGGAATTTGTCGAACCATACACCATTGTCTTCTACTTCACCTACATACCATCCGAAGTAGTGGTTGTAGCTGAGTACATCTGTAATATATACATGTTCACTATCCATAGGAACCATAGATACTTCTGCCATTGTTGTAAGACGGCTTGGATCTAGTTTCTTACATAATGCATTCAAATCTGTTAAGTTACGGAATAATGCTTCATTTTCTCCACCGATTGTGATTTCGTTTGAAATACCCCAGAAGCAGATTGCTGGGTGGTTGTAGTTTTGAGCAACAAGTTCTGTCATCTGACTGATTGTGTTTTCATAAGCTTCTTCACTAGAAATGAATTGGCTAATGAATGGAATCTCTGCCCAAAGCACGAAACCTGTATGGTCACAAATATCATAGAAATATTGATCGTGTTGATAGTGAGCAAGACGAATTGTGTTTGCACCTACTTCTTTGATAAGTGCAGCGTCTAATTCGTGATCTTCTTTCGAAATTGCCCAACCTTTGTCTAATTTATCCTGGTGACGAGATACACCATGAAGTGGGTATGATTTTCCATTTAAGAAGAAACCTTTTTCTGGATCTACGTGGAAGCTTCTGTAACCATATGTTACAACTACAGTATCAACTACTTCTCCGTCTTTTACGATTGTAGCTTCACATGTGTAGCAGTATGGATCTTCCATGCTGTTCCATAAGTGTGGAGTCGCAACATCAACTTTAATCACTGTGTGATCTTCTGCAGCTGCTTTTCCTTCTGCAACAACATTGCCTTCTGCATCTTTTAATGCAACAGCAACTTCGCATCCATTAGCTTTTACTGGGAATAAATCCACACGTGTTTTTCCTGAGCAGTGTGGTGTTACAAATACTGCATCTGTACCATGTTTTAATAAATCAAAGTGTGCTTCACTTACTTCGATAAAGTTTACGTCACGATATAAACCGCCGTAGAATGTAAAGTCAGCATTTTGTGGATAAATATCACTTACACCGTTTGTAACAACAACTGTTAAAACGTTGCCTTCTGTTTTCATAGATTTTGTTAAATCATAGCGGAATGTAGAGAAACCACCTTTGTGTGTACCTAATTCACGTCCGTTACAGTATACAGTTGCAACGTGGTTTGCTCCCTGGAATTCAATATATTGTTTTTTGCCTGCTGTTGGGTTTGGAAGTTCGATTTCGTATGTTCCTACACCTCTCCAGTAATCATTTCCTCCGTCTTGTCCATCGAATGCATTCCATGTGTGTGGAAGTGCTACAGCTGTATAGCTTTCACCATGTTTTGCAAACATAGCCGATGTTAATAAAGATTTTGTTCTCATATGAAGATTCTCCTTTCTCCTCCTAAACTTCTCATATGAAACTGAGTCATCACAGTCCTATATATTATTTTACTACAAACAGTATGATATACACTTGTACTATCGTTGAAAATCTTGGAGAATCTTTGGACTTTTTATTGGAGAATATTAAAAGAATATAAAATCACTATTCTTGCACTTTTTGTTGCATCTTTTCTATCACTTCATCAGCATTTTATCCTGCATGATAATCAACTAAATTTGATCAGAACAATCTCATACAAATATAATATGCGTCAACTGCCTTGTAACAGAACAAGCACCTGGTTTCTATACGGAATTTTTGTCCTTCCAGAAACTATTTTTGAGCTTTAATAGGGGTTTTTGAGCTGTATAATAGTTCAAAAGTTTCTATACATAAATTCATTGCCACTGGAAACTCGTTTTTCTTATTTCAGGTTTCTGATTACTCAAAAAAATGATATAGAAACTTTTTCCATGTTTTCCTAGCTAAAATCCATAGAAATATAGTGAAAAAGGTTTCTTTTACAATATTAATTTTACAGGGAAACCCGCAGCTTGTTTTCCAGGCACAGCCTACTTTACAGGCTAAGCTTCCAGGCAGAATTTCATGGGAGACTGAAGTGGTAAAAAGTTATCAAGTGAAATCAAGAAAACAAAGTGTGCCTCACATCCCCCTTTTCTTTAGCGCAATTCCAATCAATTTATCTGTATAATCCGCCATAAACAACGGAATATTTAATAAATCGTCATCTAATTTCAGGTTATCAAGTGAAAATCTCACTCGTAATTTCACCTTTTCTCCATAAATTTCTTTAAATTTCTTCAAACTTCTACTCTTTATATTCGTTTCTGCCTTTACTTCAATTGGAATAATATCATTGTCTCTCTGAATCAGAAAATCCACTTCATATGACGGATTAACTTGCGACCAATAACGTGGCATCACTTCAAATTGATTTATCAACGTTTGTAATACATAATTTTCTGTCAATGCTCCCTTAAATTCTGTAAACAAACGATTTCCCTCTCCAAATGCTGTAGGTGCAAGCAATGCTAACCGACGTAAAAGTCCCACATCAACCAAATATATTTTAAAGGCAGATAAATCATCATATGCTGCCATTGGAAGTCCCGGCGCACTGCTTCTAAATATCTTATGCACGAGTCTTGCATCTACAAGCCACTGCAGAGCATCTTCATATTCTCTGGCTCGCGCTCCTTCTTTTACGACTTTATATAAGAATTTTTTATTTTCTCGTGCCAATTGTGAGGGAACAGACTTCCATATCATAGATATTTTGGGGAATTCACTCATATTCGGATGTTTTGCAAAATCTCTCTCATATGCGCTAATAATATCAGATAGTACCCCTTGCATTGCATATACATCTCTTGCTTCCGTCCACATAAGAACAGATTCCGGCATTCCTCCTGTTACATAATACATTTTCAATTTTTCATACAATGGATTAAAAAAGGCATCTGGAATAGGTTCTAAAGTATTTATGGATTCCAGATACTGTTTTAAGTTTTCATCTCCATTTGCTACAAGAAATTCTGAAAATGACATCGGATTAATCTGCATGAAATTTACTTTTCCAACTGGAAACGAAGATGGTTTCGCCAATGCGATCCCCAGCAATGAACCTGCACAGGCAACATGATATTGCGGCGCATTCTCACAAAAATATTTCAACGAATTAATCACTTTTGGGCAATCCTGTACTTCATCAAAAATAACCAATGTTTTTTCTGGTAAAATCTTCTGTCCACTTGCTAACATCAAGTTCTGCAAAATTCTCTCCACATCTTTTGTTGTTTCGAAAAATTGTTTATATTCTTCATTCTCATCAAAGTTAAAATATGCTGTATTCTCATAAAAACGTCTGCCAAACTCTTTTAATATCCATGTTTTTCCAACTTGTCGAACTCCTTTTAAAATCAAAGGCTTTCGATAAACCGAATTTTTCCATTCCAATAACTTATCTATAATAAATCGTTCCATGCATTCACCTCATCACATCTTTATATATAATTATGTGATTTAAATCACATTTTTATACATTATATTGTGTTTTCTGTTCTTTTTCAACTGTTATCACATATTTTTACATAAAAATGTGATTTAAATCACGTTTTTATTAATTTTTATGTGACTTTTTTTCAAAACAATGCATAACAAAGCGAGCTTCACACACTCTCACGTCATTACGTACATGGTAATACAAGCAATTAAAATAACTATCAACACAATAATGAAATGTTCAAAACCTGTCATTTGTTTTTCCTTCTTTTATTTTTAAAAAAACAGGTGATACACTATCTATCACCTGCATTTTATTATGCTAATTAAAATATACTTGCTGTGGATCTAAGTAATAATTAGCCTTTCCATTTCCCAATTGACCTGCATAATTGTAACCACACACCCAAAAGTTGCCATCTTCTACAATTACAGCATTATGAGAATAACCTACACTAATTTCTACTACACCTTCCTTAACAACAATAGGTTCAGAACTTCTTCCTTCTTCATTTGTTCCAACTATAGTTCCTGTTTTTCCCCATATCCACAGATTTCCATCAGATGTAATTGCCGCACTGCCACAATCTTTTAAATCAATACTTTCAACATTGTCCATGATTTTTACTGGCTTATATGTATGTAATACCGCAATTTAATATCTCCCGCATAATTAATTCTACAGCAGATTAAATTCATCCAATCTTATCTATTGTCTATTCAAGCGTGCTGGTTTTTACGGCACGTTTTTTTCTGTTTCATTGACCAAACATCTTTTTTCTTTTATAGTAGTTTCTGTAACTAAAAAAAGAGAAAGAACAGCCCCTACCACAGTTCGTTCTTTCTCTCACACCATAAGCACCGCATGCAGAGCCAATACAGGATCTTTGTCCTAATAAGATAGGCTTCTGTTAATAAGCGGACACTCACAACATTCATTATAATAAGAAAAAACTCTCTGTTTTGCAAGATATTTCATACAAAAATATCTTCTAAATTTATTTTTGATTCCTATATGGAACATTTTCGTCCCGAATTAGAGACCTGTCCCATCTACGGTTCCAAAGGTTCCTGCCATATCCATGACTATTACGGCAGATCTATCATTGATCTCCATGCTGGAAAACGCATTACATCACAGCTTTGTATTCTTCGTGTATACTGTGACAGCTGCGAGCATGCCCATGCAATACTCCCTGACATCATTGTACCTTATGCAAGATTTAGTCTACTCTTCGTTCTTCGTGTACTAGGAGATTACTTCTACAAACGCAATACCATTGAGCAACTCTGTGAAAAGTATGATATTTCTACAAATCTGCTCTACAAATGGATCGATCTTTGGCACTCACACAAGCAACTGTGGCTTGGTATAGTATCTGATTCAGAAACATCCAGTCTGTCATTTATTCAGCATCTGGAAAACCTTGAATCCTACTCCTCTTTTGCTATGGAATTCATACTCCTGACTTCATACTCTTTTTTGCAAAGTCACAAAAATCCAATCCTGAAACGGCCCAAAAACGCTCGCTACCATCAGCAGATCTTCTTGCCGGATTCTTCAATCTTTTGACCAAAGAACCGATGTATGGTTATCCTTCGATTATCCGCTTACGATAATGTCAAGCATTAAAAGGAGGATATTCAAATGGCTAAAGAAACCGATACAACAAAATATGCTGCCGGAATCGCTCAGTTCCGCTTTGCACTCATAGCTTCTGTTATCCAGGGACTTTATCCTGATGCCTCTGCGAAGGCTTATTACAAACGTGTCACTGCCAACCCACTGACTCTTCCCGATGGTTCCGTTGTGAATTACAACTACAAAACCTTGGAAAAGTGGAAGTCACTCTATAATTCTGGTGGTTTGGATGCATTAATGCCGTCTTCAAGAGCTGATAAGGGAACATCCCGCACCCTCAACGACGAATCCATCGCTGAAATCTATCGTATCAAAAAGGAGCATCCGCGTATGAATGCAACGCAGATTCATGAACATCTGATCAGGAAATCTTTTATTCCTGCCACAGTCAGCGTTGATTCTGTGCAGCGCTTTATACGATACAACGACCTGAAGTCCGCAAGAGATCCAAATCTGAGAGACCGAAAAGCATTCGAAGAAGACCAATTCGGTAAGATCTGGCAGGCTAATACATGCTACTTTCCTTACATCACGGAAGACGGACGCTCCCGCCGCGTATACTGCATCATGATCATCGATGCCCATTCACGATTGCTGGTCGGCGGTGAGTTCTTTTATAACGGCAATACCGGAAACTTCCAAAAAGTTTTAAAAGACGCAGTCGCTACCTACGGAATCCCAGACAAACTTTACGTTGATAACGGAAGTTGATATCCGCTTCATCCCTGGCAATACTGATTCTGCTTTCATCCTGTTCGATGGCAAAAAGTTTCCTCTCCGTCGTACGAATCGGAACGAAAACTGCCACACAAAACGCAACAATCTCCCTGCCATTGATTACTCGAAAGTTGGAGGTGCCTAATGTATAACTCTTACTATGGACTTACATTTAATCCTTTTGATAAACAGCAGATAAAAGAAAAAGATCATTTTGATTCCCACGACTTTACCGAGATGACCAATCGACTAAACTATCTGAAAGATGTTCGCGGGATCGGTGTGTTTACTGCAAAACCCGGCATGGGTAAATCCTATGCTCTACGCTACTTTGCTTCCAGTCTCAATCCAAGCATGTACCACATGGAACATATGTGCCTGTCCACAATCAGTGTCGCTGACTTTTACAAACAGTTCTGCGCTATCCTTGGACTTAGCGATAAAGGAGGGAAACCTGCCATGTTCAAAGCCATTCGTGAACAGATCACTTACCTTTACAAGGAAAAACGTCAGCCGCTTCTTCTTGCCATTGATGAGGCACAGTATCTGAATACCGGTATCTTAAACGATATCAAAATGCTGATGAATTATGGTTATGATCCGGTGAATTACTTCACCCTGATACTCTGCGGCGAGTCACATTTGAACGATACTCTGCGTAAACCAATCCACGAAGCACTTCGTCAAAGCATCACTGTTCACTATAACTATGCCGGACTGAGCGACGCTGAAGTTTCCAGATACATTCTGCATAAACTTGAGCTTGCCAGTGCCTCTTCAACCATTATTGATAATGCTGCACTTGCTGCTGTTCACAGCTCTACACAGGGGAATCCTCGCCTGATTGACAATCTCATGACTGATGCTTTGGCAATCGGCTCACAACAGGACAAACGTGTAATTGATGCAGAAACAATCCGCGCTGCTGTTGATAATCAAGGACTTTATTAAAAATTTCAATGAGTAAAGGCTGTGACTCTTATAGTCATGGCCTTGTTTCAAAAACAGATATATCTGCTCTTCAAACAAAGCTACGACAATATGAGGTTGCACCGACCAGAAAGTGCTGTCAGTACTGCTACCGCACAATCAACAGGGGCAGTTACGCCGAAAATAAAATGCGCTTTCTGCCTCCTGCAATGTGCCACTTGACAACTATATCGGCTTAACATTAAAATTTGCATTTAGTACAATTCAAATATGCTCTATAACATTATAACTAGTAAATATATTAATAATTTCCTTCACATCATACTCCACCTGTTCTTTTTCAGCCTGATATTCTTCTAATATAGCAACTACTAAATCATCAATCGTAACAGGAAATTGTATTTTCTTCCAAATAAACACAGCCAATTCATTTAAAAGAATTGTTCCTTTAAATTGTTGCATTTCCTCTCCTGTAGGAAACAACATATTTTCCCCCATAATATTTCTAAGAATATATTCTTCTTTTCGTTTTATCATAGTTTTTGTCCTATTATCCCTCTATAAAATTTGCAAGTATGTGGCGAAACTTACCACATACTTGCTTTTCCATCTCAATATTCTACTTGAATTTTGTTTCACTAGGAGTACATTCATCGTAGGTTGCAAAATGACATCTTTTTGCACAAATTATCTCGTATGTCATGGCAATTCTGATGGCTTTAGGAGACATATAAGTCTTTTTCATTTTCTTTCACCTCCCTTCTTTTAATTTTGTATAATATCTAATTGATATTTTTACTCTCTAAGCTTAAAATTCCCATTTTAATCATCAACTTTGTTTCTTCACATACACTTTTACTGCAATGTCCTAATTCAGCTGAAGCCAAATGTTGAGCTGGACAGTGTTGACAAACCTTCTCATATATGCACTCCACACATTCCGCTGGCATCAAAAAATTCATTGCCGCCTCATGTGTTTTTTTCCACGCATTACGAAATCCTTCTTTTAAAGGAAAACCTGTTGAAGTAGATAGTGATACACACATACTCATTTCACCCTTCCAGCTAATGCTAAAATCACTTCTTCCAGCTGCACACTTTATTCCAGCTTTAGGAGTCGAAATAATATGTTGATTTTCTTCCGGAACTTCTCCTTCATATTGTTCAGGCTTTTCTTTTCCAGTTGCCAGTAAGATTTTCATTGAAATTTCAACTTGTTCTTCCGGTGACAAATTAAACTCATCAACGTTTCTTCCAGTCGAAGAATATGGCGGCATTAACCATTGACTAACTGAAACCGGAATATTCATTCTATTATAAAACTGAATTATTCCTGAAATATCTTGCAAATACTTACTTGGAGTAATTGCAATTCCAATTGGCAATCCTAAAGCTATTGCATTAGATATATTTTCTTTAACTACACGATAGCAACGTTTTCCCGTCACATTTTCATACTCTTCCTCATTATTACCATAGACTGACACTTGAATATATGTAGGCGGAAATCTTCTTAAAAGTTCTAATTTCTTATTTAGCAACACACCATTTGTTAAAATTGTAATCATAATTCCTTTGGAATGTAAATATACATAAATGTCATCAAAATAAGGGCTTGTCAAACATTCACCGCCTGAAAGAGATGCAAATATCATCCCTTCTGCAATTGACTGATCTATTAGGCTTTTCCAATCATCCAATGATAATTCTAAGGTTTCATCCATCTGTTGACTATTTAAATGGACATAACACATTTTACAATCCAAGTTACACCTCGGTGTCAATTCAAAATGTCCATGAATTGGTATACCCTGTTTTGCAGCTTTCATCCTAAGTTCTTGCCAAACTGAATCATCAAATAATGGATTACTAACATTCCTAAAGTAATCATTTGTAGCAAGTTTTAAAATAGAAGTATTTTCAATCATTGCTTCTTTCATCTCAAACAATCAACCACCTTTATCTCCACTTTTCAAACAAAAGACACCCTTGTCTCTCTTTTAGATAATAGCTTCTATAATGACTACAGTACTGACGCCCATTACTGTCCGTATCACGTGAACTCAAATAAATACAAGTATCTGTACAATTATAGCCACAAAATTCTTCTTCCGAAATCTTACACAATTTTTTTTGTATTCTTCCTCATATCATTCTCCTTTTGCCACTTCATTAAAGTAAATTGGGTCATTACTCGCCTCGTTATATCTAATCCGCATTAAAATATTTTTTTCATGAATCTCTCTCAAAATCAAATCGAGATTACTTCTCATACTGACTCCTCTCATTCAAAAGTATATTTTAGCATTCGCACAATACCAGACATTGTATCTCATTCATCAAATATTTTTAGTTAAAGGATTCCGGCCAAATTCGTACAAGCTCATCTACTGAATGTGCACCATAAAATTCATCTTCCCCTTCCATAAATATCTCTAATGTTTTTCTTGCTTGTTCGCATCCTCTTCTATAACTTTGCACAACATATCCTACACCCAACGTATATCTCAACCTTGCTTCCTCATTACTCATTTTTCCGGCTTTAACGTCATCACAGGCACCGAATGCTAAATATGCTCCATATCTCATTGTAGAATAAACATTATTGGCTTCCATGCCTTGCTTATCATATTCCATACCCTTTTCATCAGACTTGACAGCTCCCCGACTTCCGTAATAATAACAAGTTGCGATTGCGTAACAAATAACACCTTTTTTTTGATCATCCTTACAAATAGAGAGCATATATTTTAATTCATCTACAGATAAAACATATGGCTCTTCCTCATAATCAACCAACATTTTCAATTCTTCTGCAGGATACTCAGTCACCATTGCTTTGTATTTTCCATCCGATGCAAAATTATGAGCATCGTTACTAACATCTTCATTTGCATTTTTCTTCTTTTTTAAAAAACCGAACATAACTCAATCCTCTAATCCCTTTCTTCCTAATCATAACTGTTTGTAAAACTCAATATCCGAATAACTTCGTTTTTCCTCTTGTCACAAAACAAAATACCTTTTGCTTTCCGTGGTGGATTTCATACAGATTATGAACTAACGACTAAAAAATCCATGGCTGGAAACATCCGAAGAACAAAAGGTCTTTAAAAGTGGTCCGCTCGCCAGACACCTTACTATCATATCCGCTTGATTATAAAGTTTCAGGCATGCTTTGTGTCTGTCAAGGCTGCGAAAGCACCGTCCAAAATGGCTAAAGACCTTGACAGATACAAACTGCCTGATATAAAACACCCAAGCGGATATGATATAGTATGACATTTCATGTCCAACATTCAAATCTCAAAAACATTACGCTTTTTACGTGAAAACGGATGCACTAAAACCATTGATTTTACAAGGTTTTAAGGCATTTTTTGCTTCATTTACTGTCAAAGATGCATATTCCGGAATAACTGCGCATCCGTTCCAGAAGAACGGAGCGCCATTCCG